>NZ_JALCZC010000066.1:0-23313 GCF_022690805.1 Anaeromyxobacter sp. SG66 | reverse complement strand
CGCGGCCGGCGTGCCCGGCCCCGCGGCGGAGGGCCCCGGCCCCCGCGGCGGCGCGCTCGGCGCCGGCCACCCCGCTCCGCCGGTGTTCTCCGTCCCGGCCTTCGTCCTCGTCCTCACCGGCCTGTTCGGCGCGGCCGCCGTCGCGCCCCTCGCCCACGCGTTCTTCGGAGACCGCCTCGCGCTCCCGGGCGCGCTCGCGATCGGCCTCGCCGCGCTCACGGGTGCGCTCGCCGGCGCCGCGCTCGGCGGGGCCGGCGCCTGGGTCGGCCGGCGGATCGCCTTCTACGAGCTCTCGGCCGCGTTCCTGCTCTGGGCGCTCGGGGTGGCGGTGCTGGTCGCCTTCCTGCCCGGGGTGCGCGAGAGCTCCGCGGCGCTCCAGGCGCTCGAGGCGCAGGGGAAGCTCGTGCTCGTGCTCGGGCTCCTCGGCGTGGGCCTCCTCGCGGCGACCGCCGTGTTCATCGGCTCGACGCTGGCGTACCTGGCGGTCGGCACCGGCCGCCTCGACGCGTCGTTCTCGTACGAGCTCTTCGTGGCGCGCAGCCACCTGCGGCTCAGCCCGCGCACGCTCGCCGCGCTCTTCGCCCTCGTCGTCACCGGGCTCGTGCCCGGCATCGTGCTCGGGCTCGTCTGGTCCCTCCTGCGCGACGCGAAGGAGCGGCGCGCCTACCGGCGCGGCGAGCTCTTCGTGCGCCCGCGCATGCCGGCGACGCTCCTCATGACGCTCATCTCGATCGGCGGGGTGGCCATCGGGGTGTGGGCGCTCACGGTCGTGCTCTCGGTGATGAGCGGCTTCGAGGCCGACCTCAAGAGCAAGATCCTCGGCCAGAACGCGCACGGCATGCTGCTCACGTACGGCCAGAACGAGCTCACCGACTGGCGGACGACGCGCGAGCGCGTGCTCCACGTGCCGGGCGTCGTGGGCGCGACGCCCATCCTCTACAACGAGGTGATGCTCTCGGCCGGCCAGAACCTCACCGGCGCCATCGTGAAGGGCATCGACGTCGGCTCGGTGGGCACCGTGACCGAGCTGCCGAAGTCGATCGAGGAGGGGAAGCTCGGCTGGCTCGAGAAGCCGGAGCTCATCCCGCCGCCCGGCAAGTCCGAGGCCCCCGACGAGCAGCGCGCCCCGCCCCGCGCCGGGAAGACCCTGCCCGGCATCGTCGTGGGGCGCGAGCTCGCGCGGGCGCTCCGGGTGTTCGTCGGCGACCAGGTGAACGTCGTCTCGCCGTTCGGCGACCTCGGCCCGGCCGGCCCGCAGCCGAAGAGCCGCCCGTTCCGCGTGGCGGCCATCTTCCACAGCGGGATGTTCGAGTACGACTCCAAGTTCGCGTACGTCGACCTCGCCGAGGGCCAGAGGTTCTTCGGCACCGGGGACGCGGTCACCGCGTTCGAGCTGAAGGTCCGCGAGCCGGACGCGGCGCGGGCGGTGATGGGCCGGGTGGTGTTCGAGCTCGGCGGCTGGCCCTTCCGCGCGCGCGACTGGACCGAGCTCAACCGCAGCCTCTTCTCGGCGCTGCAGACCGAGAAGGTCGTGATGGCGGTGATCCTCGGCTTCATCGTGCTCGTCGCGACGTTCACCATCGTCGCGACCCTCGTCATGCTCGTCCTCGAGAAGCGCAAGGAGATCGGCGTCCTAAAGTCGATGGGCGCCGGGGTGCCGAGCGTGATGAAGATCTTCATGGCCGAGGGCGTCACCATCGGCGCGGTGGGCACCGCCTTCGGCCTGCTGCTCGGCTACGGGAGCTGCCTGCTCATCGACAAGGTCGGCATCCCGCTCGACCCCGAGGTCTATTACATCTCGAACCTGCCCGTGGTGATCGATCCCTCGCAGTTCGCGCTCGTCGCCTTCGCCGCGCTCGCGCTGTCGTACCTCGCGACGCTCTACCCGGCGACGAAGGCCGCCCGCCTGAACCCGGTGGACGGGCTCCGGAGCGAGTGATGACCTCCCCGTTCGTGCGGATCCAGGGGCTCACCAAGACCTACCTGATGGGCGACCGGCGGCTCGAGGTGCTGCGCGGCATCGACCTCGAGATCGGGTCCGGCGAGCTCGTCGCGCTCACCGGGCCCTCCGGCGCCGGGAAGAGCACGTTCCTCCACCTCCTCGGCACCCTCGACGTGCCGACCGGCGGGCGGATCCTCTTCGACGGCGCGGATCCCTTCGAGCGCGGGGAGGAGGCCCTCGCCGCGTTCCGCAACGAGACCGTCGGCTTCGTGTTCCAGAGCCACCACCTGCTGCCCGAGTTCACCGCCCTCGAGAACGCGATGATGCCGGCCCTCATCCGCCGCGTGCCGCGGGCGGAGGCGCGGCGGCGGGCGGCGGAGATGCTCGCCCTGGTCGGCCTCGCCGAGCGGGTGGATCACCACCCCGGGGAGCTGTCCGGCGGCGAGCAGCAACGGGTCGCCCTGGCGCGCGCGCTGTGCCTCCGGCCGCGGCTCCTGCTCGCGGACGAGCCGACCGGCAACCTCGATCCGGCGACGGCCGAGGGCATCCACACCCTGCTCGCGGACCTCAACGCGCGGATGGGGATCACCGCGGTGGTCGTCACGCACAACGAGCGGCTCGCCGCGGCGTTGCCGCGCCGGCTTCGCCTGGAGCGGGGGCGGCTCGCGTGAGCGCTCCGGCGGGCGGCTCCCGGGGGCCGCGTCGGCGGCCGGAAGGAAGACGTTTGAGCTTTTCGGGGCATCGGTTTAGATTCCGCGGCTCCGTGAAGCGCCTGACCGATCCCACGGCCGCGCTCGCCGCGCTGCTCATCGCCGCCGGTGCCGCCCTCGTTCCTGTCCGGGCCGTGGCCCAGGCCGCGTCTCCTTCGACGGAGGTGAGGGCGGGCGAGGTGCTCGCCGACGTCCGCGTCGAGGGGAACCGGCGCGTCGAGGTCGACGCGATCCGCGCCGCCATCACCCAGCGCAAGGGTCAGCCCTACGATCCGCGCGGCGTCCAGAAGGACATCCGGGCGGTGATGAAGCTCGGGTTCTTCTCCGACGTCGTCGTCGAGCTGCAGGGGCCGGCCGGCGCGCCCGTCCTCGTCTACCGCGTCACGGAGCGGCCCACCGTCCACGAGGCGCGCATCGAGGGCAACCACGCGCTCTCGAAGGACGATCTCAAGGACACCGTCGAGCTGAAGCCGTTCGCGATCCTCGATCTCGTCGCCGTCCGGAAGGACGTGAAGAAGATCAAGGAGAAGTACGCGGAGAAGGGCTACTACCTCGCGGAGGTCACCTACCGGCTCGACGAGCGGCCCGACAACCAGGTCGACGTCGTCTACGTCATCGACGAGCGCGCGAAGGTCCAGGTGAAGGAGGTGCGGTTCATCGGGAACGCGCACGTCCCGGACGCGGATCTCCTCGGGGTGATGCAGACGCGGCCCGGCGGCTACCTCTCCTTCCTGAGCTCGCTCGGCACGTACCGCGAGGAGGCCTTCCAGCACGACCTCCAGGGCATCCAGGCCGTCTACCTCGACCGCGGCTACGTGAACGTGAAGGTCGGGAACCCGTCGGTCGCGCTCTCGCCCGACAAGCGGTTCCTGCACATCACCATCCCGGTCGAGGAGGGCGAGCAGTACCGGATCGGCAAGATCGCCTTCACCGGCCAGCTCCTCGACCGCGAGCCCCTCCTGCGCCGCATCGTGCGCGCCAAGGCGGGCGAGATCTTCTCGCGGAGCAAGATCCAGCAGGACCTGTTCGCGGTGGGCGACGTCTACCGCGACCTGGGCCACGCGTACGCCAACGTCACGCCCCTCACCGCGACCGATCCCAAGACCCGCACGCTCGACCTCACCTACGAGATCCAGCCGGGGCCGAAGGTCCGCTTCGAGCGGATCGACGTCATCGGCAACGACAAGACCCGCGACAAGGTGATCCGCCGCGAGCTCCGGATCTACGAGGGCGAGCTGTACTCGGGCACCGGCCTGCGCCAGTCGAAGCAGCGCGTGAACGCGCTCGGCTTCTTCGAGACGGTCGAGATCACCACGAAGCAGGGCAGCTCCGAGGACACGATCGTCGCGGTCGTCGAGGTGAAGGAGCGGGCCACCGGGACCTTCCAGATCGGCGCCGGCTTCTCCTCGTACGAGAACTTCATCCTCACCGGGCAGATCTCGCAGAACAACTTCTTCGGATGGGGACAGACGCTCTCGCTGCAGGTGCAGTGGTCGTCGATCCGCCAGCTCGGCCAGATCCAGTTCGTCGAGCCGTACTTCCTCGACACCAAGTGGACCTTCGCCTTCGACCTCTACGCCACGGAGGGCATCTACACGACCTTCACGCGCCGGGCGATCGGCGGGTCCATGACGTGGGGCTACGAGCTGAACGGCCTCGCGCCCTGGTGGTCCTTCGCGCGCAACCTCGAGGACATGCGGCTCTTCGCGACGTACACGAACGAGCGCGTGGACGTGACCGCGTCCGGCCTCGCCGCGGTCGCCGCGAGCCAGCAGTTCAAGTCCGGCACGACGAGCGCGCTGCGCCTGTCGCTGCAGTGGGACCGCCGCGACAACCGGCTCTTCCCGACGCGCGGCCTCTTCCTCTCGGGAAGCGCGGAGGTCGCCCCCCCGGTCCTCGCGCCCGAGTCACTGTTCGGGAAGGTGAACCTCTTCACCCGCTACGCCCTCGACGCCCGCGCCTACCACCCGGTCTGGCTGGGCCTCATCGGCCGGGCGAAGCTCTCGCTCGGCTACATCCGCGACTGGGACTCCGAGCACCGCGTCCCCATCTCCGAGCGCTACTTCGTCGGCGGCATCAACTCGGTCCGCGGCTACCGGTACCTGTCCATCTCGCCCGTCGAGTACGTCCCGACCTGGCTCGACCCGAGCGCGCGGCGCGGCGCCCTCTACATCGGCGGCGACAAGCAGGCGGTGCTGAACCTCGAGCTCGAGTTCCCGCTGTTCAAGGCGGTCGGCGTCCGCGGCGTCCTCTTCAGCGACTGGGGCAACGCGTTCGCGCCCGGCAAGTTCTCCGACCCCGCCGTCCCGCTGTCGCTCTACAAGTCCGTCGGCTTCGGCTTCCGCTGGCAGAGCCCGATCGGCCCGCTCCGGTTCGAGTGGGGCATCCCGCTCGACCGCCGGCGCGAGGCCCCGGAGAACGGCGGCGCGTACATCGATCAGGCCCTCGACTTCCAGTTCACGATCGGCAACTTCTTCTGATCGCCGGTCGCCAAGGAGCCCCCATGCGTCACGCCCTCCGCCTCACCGCCGTCCTCGCCCTCCTCGCGGCCTCGGCCGCCCACGCCGTCGAGCCCAAGATCGGCTTCGTCGACCTGCAGCGCGCGCTCAACGAGATCGACGAGGGCAAGTCCGCCAAGGCCACCCTGAAGCGCGACTTCGACGAGAAGCAGAAGCAGCTCGACGCGAGGAAGGTCGAGTTCGACAAGCTCCGCCAGGAGTTCGAGAAGCAGTCCGTGGTCATGGCCGAGCAGGCGCGGCGCGACAAGGCCGCGGAGCTCGACCGCAAGGCGAACGAGCTGCAGCAGTTCTGGGGCCAGCTCCAGAAGGACCTCTCCGAGCGCGAGCGCGAGGTGACGCGCGGCATCTTCGACAAGATGGCGAACATCACCCGCGAGATCGCGGAGGCCGACGGCTTCACGATGGTCCTCGAGCGCAGCGACTCCGGCATCGTGTTCGCGCTGCCCGCCCTCGACCTCACGAACGAGCTCATCCGCAAGTACAACGCGAAGTTCCCGGGCGGCGCCGCGAAGAAGCCGGCCGAGGCGAAGCCCGCCGGGAAGCCGGCCGCGGCCCCCGCCGGGAAGAAGTGAGGCGGACGTGACGTTCACGCTCGCGGAGCTCGCCGCGCGCGTCGGCGGCGAGGTCGTCGGCGACGGCACCCTGACGTGCGAGGGGGTCGCGCCGCTCGAGGACGCCGGCCCGCACCACGTCTCCTTCTTCTCCAACCGGAAGTACCGCCAGGCCTTCGAGGCCTCGCGCGCCGGCGCGGTCGTGGTCGAGCCGGACGCAGAGGTGCCCGCCGGGCGCACGGTGCTCCGGGCGCCGAACGCCTACCTCGCGTTCGCGAAGATCTCGACCCTGTTCCATCCTCCCCGCGAGCCCGCGCCGGAGATCGCGCCGGAGGCGGCGATCCACCCGAGCGCCCGGGTCCACCCGAGCGCGCAGGTGATGCCGCTCGCCTCGGTCGGCCCCGACGCCGAGATCGGCGCGCGCACGATCGTCTACCCCGGCGTGCACGTCTGCGAGGGCGCCCGCGTCGGCGAGGACTGCCTGCTCTACCCGAACGTCGTCGTGCGGGAGCGCTGCCGCATCGGCAACCGCGTGATCCTGCAGCCGGGCTGCGTCATCGGGTCGGACGGGTTCGGGTTCGCCTTCGATCCCGACGGCGAGGGCCACGGGCCGCGCCACTTCAAGGTGCCGCAGATCGGCATCGTGATCGTGGAGGACGACGTCGAGATCGGCGCCAACACCTGCCTCGACCGGGCGACGCTCGGCGCGACGCGCGTGGGGCGTGGGTCCAAGATCGACAACCTCGTCCAGATCGCCCACAACGTGGAGCTCGGGCCGCTCTGCCTCATCGTCTCGCAGGTCGGCATCGCCGGCTCGACGAAGCTCGGGATGGGCGTCGTCGCCGCCGGGCAGGCCGGGATCGTCGGCCACCTCAGCATCGGCGACGGCGCCAAGATGGGCGCCCAGGCCGGCGTCATGACCGACCTCGCGCCGGGCGAGACGGTGAGCGGGTCGCCGTCGCAGCCGCACGCCGACTGGCTGCGCACGCAGGCGGCCCTGCGGACGCTCCCGGAGCTCCGCCGCGAGGTGAAGGAGCTCCGCCGTGAGCTCGAGCGGCTTCGCGCCGCCGGGGAGAAGAAGCCATGAGCGCCGAGCGCGCGCCGGTCGTGATGGACATCGAGGCCATCCAGCAGCTCCTGCCGCACCGCCCGCCCTTCCTCCTCGTGGACCGGGTGGTCCTCGTGGAGCCGAACGTGCGCCTCGTCGCCTGGAAGTCGGTGACGATGAACGAGCCGTTCTTCGTGGGACACTTCCCGGGCCACCCGGTGATGCCGGGGGTGCTCATCCTGGAGGCCCTCGCGCAGGCCGGCGCGCTCCTCGCGCTGAAGTCGCTGCCGGCCGACCAGACCGCCTCGAAGATCACCTATCTGATGGGGATCGACGGGGCGAGGTTCCGCCGGCCGGTGGTCCCGGGGGACAGGCTCGAGCTGCACGTCGAGGTGACGAAGCAGAAGGGCGCGGTCTGGAAGGAGAAGGGGACCGCGATCGTGGACGGGCAGACCGTCGCCGAGGCCGAGTTCATGGCGATGTTCGCCGACCGCGAGGTCGCGAGCTGACAGGAGCACCGAGCATGTCCATCCACCCCACCGCCGTCCTCGAGCCGGGCGCCGAGGTCGATCCGTCCGCCCAGATCGGCCCCTACGCGGTCATCGGGCCCCACGTCCGCATCGGCGCGCGCACGGTGATCGGCGCGCACGCGGTCGTGGCGGGGCGCACCACGCTCGGCGAGGCGAACCGGGTCTTCCCGCACGCCGTCGTGGGCGAGGTGCCGCAGGACCTCAAGTACCGGGGCGAGCCGACCGAGCTCGTGGTCGGCGACCGGAACACGTTCCGCGAGGGCGTGACCATCAGCACCGGCACGCTGCAGGGCGGCGGCGTCACGCGCATCGGCTCGGGCTGCCTGTTCATGGCGAACAGCCACGTCGGGCACGACTGCGACGTGGGCGACGGCGCGATCATCGCGAACTCGGTCGCGCTCGCCGGGCACGTCGTCCTCGAGGACCACGTCCACGTGAGCGGCCTCGCCGCGGCGCACCAGTTCTGCCGCATCGGCCGGCTCGCGTTCGTCTCGGGCCTCACCGGCGTCACCATGGACGTGGCGCCGTTCTGCACGGTGGCGGGCCCGCGCGCCGAGCTCGCCGGCCTGAACGCGGTCGGCATGCAGCGCGCGGGGATCAGCGAGGAGCGCATCGGGCAGGTGAAGCAGGCCTACAAGATCGTGTTCCGCTCCAACCTGGGGCTCGCCGAGGCGATCGCGCAGGTCGAGGCGGAGCTCGGGATGTACGAGGACGTCGCGCACTTCGTCCGCTTCCTCAAGGGGACGCAGCGCGGCATCACGCGCTGATCGATCATGACTCGTAAACACTCGACGAGCGAAGCGAGTCCGCCGGGGCGCCACCGCGATAGCGGCGAAGCCGCGCGCGATGGCGCACGGGACCCGGCGAGCCAGGGTGGGGCCCCGACGAGCTCCGCTCGGCGGGGCGGGGGCGCAGCCCCCGTTTAAGCGATGGCGACCATCGGCCTCATCGCGGGGGGCGGGCGCTTCCCGATCCTGTTCGCGGAGAGCGCCCGCCGCGCCGGGCACCGCGTCGTGGCCGTCGCGCACCGGAACGAGACCGACCCCGCGCTCGAGGGCGCGGTGGACGCGCTCACCTGGGTGAAGCTCGGGCAGATCGGGCACATCCTCGACGCGCTCCGCGCGGGCGGCGCGACGCAGAGCGTGATGCTCGGCGCCATCACGAAGAAGCGCTTCTTCACCGACGCGATGCTCGACGCGACGGGCCTCCGCGTCCTCGCGCGCGTGGGCATCCGGTCCGACGACAACCTGCTCCGCGCGATGGCGCGCTTCCTCGACGAGGAGGGGGTGCCCATCACCGATCCCACGCCGTTCCTGCAGGACCGGCTCGCGCCCGAGGGCGTGCTGGGCAGGCACCAGCCGACCGACGACGAGCGCGCGGACGCCGCCTACGGGATCGAGCTCGCGCGCGGCATCGGGCGGCTCGACCTCGGCCAGACGGTGGTCGTGAAGGACCGGGTGGCGCTCGCGGTCGAGGCGCTCGAGGGCACGGACGCGTGCATCCGGCGCGGCGGAGAGCTCGCCCGCTCCGGCGGGTTCGTCGTCGCGAAGGCGGTGAAGCCGGGGCAGGATCGCCGCTTCGACCTCCCGGCGGTCGGCCCCGACACGCTCGAGACCCTGCGCGAGGCGGGCGGCCGGGTGCTCGCGGTGGAGGCGGGCGCCACGCTCGTGATGGATCTCGAGCGGATGGTCGCGCGCGCGGACAAGGCCAGGCTCGTGCTCATGGGGCTCAAGGGGTGAGCTGGGCGCGCGACGAGGCGGGCGGGGTGGTGCTCGAGCTCCTCGTCCAGCCGCGGGCGTCGCGCACCCGCGTGGTCGGGGAGCACGACGGCCGGCTCAAGATCCAGCTCGCGGCGCCCCCGGTGGACGGGGAGGCGAACGCCGCCCTCGTCGAGTTCCTCGCCGGCGCGCTCTCGGTCCGCAAGCAGGACGTGTCCGTCCTCCGCGGCGAGGCCGGCCGGCGCAAGTCGGTCCGGGTCGCTACCGTCTCCGCGGCGCGCGCCGTCGCCGCGCTCGCCCCCTGAGAGCCCCCATGGCCCGCGCCCTCCTCGCCCTCGCCGCCGCCCTCCTCGCCGTCCCCGGTCTCTTCGTCGCCGCGAAGGGGCTCGCCGCGCTCCGGCGCCAGCGCGTCGTCGTGCACGGCCGCGAGGTCGTCGGCGCGGGCGCCCGCACGGCCGGCGCGATGCTCGTCGTGTACGGGCTCGCGATGGTCGCCCTCGGCGTCGTGCTCGTGGCGTTCGCCGTCCTGCGCCGCTGACGCCGCTGCCGCAGCGCGGCGGGAGCACGGAGACGCAATCCTTGCGGGAACAACGCGGCGTCTCGCCCGTGTTCCGGACGCTGGAAGTCGAATAAGATGGCGCCCCCCATGACCCAGCGATTCCTCGCCGCCTGCCGGAAGCAGCCCGTCGACCGCGTGCCCGTCTGGATGATGCGCCAGGCCGGCCGGTACCAGCCCTCCTACCGCGCCGTCCGCGAGAAGGTGGGCTTCCTCGAGCTGTGCCGCTCGCCGGAGCTCATCGCCCAGGTGACCGTGGCGCCGATCGACGAGTTCGGGTTCGACGCGGCGATCCTGTTCTCCGACATCCTGGTCCACCTGCCGGCGATGGGGCTCGACCTCACGTTCGAGAAGGGCGAGAAGGGCAAGGGCGACGGCGGCCCCAAGATCGCGAACCCCGTCCGCACGCGCGCCGACGTGGACGCCCTGCGCGTCCCCGAGCCGAAGAAGGACCTGCCGTACGTCCTCGACGGCGTGCGCGCCATCCGCGCCGCGCTGCGGGACCGCGTCCCCCTCATCGGCTTCGTGGGCGGACCGTTCACCGTCGCGAGCTATGCGGTCGAGGGCGGAAGCCAGGGCTTCACCCGCCTGAAGACGATGCTGTACGCGGAGCCCCGCACGGCGCACGCGCTCTTCGAGAAGCTCACCCGCGCGGCCATCGTGCAGATCGAGGAGCAGATCGCGGCCGGAGCGCAGGCCGCGCAGATCTTCGAGAGCTGGCTCGGCGAGCTCGATCGCGCGGACCTCGAGGAGTTCGCGTTCCCGTACCTCGCGCGCATCGCCGAGGCCGTGAAGCGCACCGGCGTGCCGGCGATCTTCTTCTCGACGGGCACGAGCTCCCACCTCGAGCCGATCTCCAAGCTCGGCTACGACGTCGTCTCCGTGGACTGGCGCATCCCCATCGACGAGGCGCGCCGCCGCGCTCCCGGCGTCGCCATCCAGGGCAACCTCGACTCCACCCTCCTGCTCGGGCCGAAGGAGGTCGCCGTGGAGCGCGCGCTCTCCATCGTGCGGGCGGCGGGCCGGGAGCCCGGCTACATCTTCAACCTCGGCCACGGGATCCAGCCCGGCACGCCGACCGAGACCGTGAAGGCGGTAGTGGACGCGGTCCACGCCTTCGCCTGGAAGTGAGGAAGACGTGATCCAGATCCCGTCCTGGGAGCTCATCAAGAAGTACGACCGTCCCGGCCCGCGCTACACGAGCTACCCGACCGCGCCGGAGTGGTCGGACACCTTCGGGCCGAAGGACTACGAGGAGCACCTCGCGCGCGCCGATGCGCAGGGCGGGCCGCTCTCGATCTACGTCCACCTCCCGTTCTGCCGCGAGATGTGCCGCTTCTGCGGGTGCAACGTCATCGCGACCCACGACCGCACGCGCGCCGAGTCGTACCTCGAGCTCCTCGAGAAGGAGGTCGAGCTCGTGGCGAAGCGGCTGCCCCGGCGCCGCAGCGTGACGCAGCTCCACTGGGGCGGCGGGACGCCGACCTTCCTCGACGAGCGCCAGCTCGAGCAGTGCCACGCGCTCCTCGCGCGCCACTTCGACTTCGCCAAGGACGGCGAGATGGCGATCGAGATCGACCCGGCGATCACCACCCGCTCCCAGATCGAGACGCTCGCGAAGCTCGGCTTCAACCGCATCTCGATGGGCGTGCAGGACTTCGATCCGCAGGTCCAGGAGACGGTGGGCCGCATCCAGGGCTTCAAGGAGACCGCCGAGCTCGTGCAGGCGGCCCGCGACAACGGCTTCCACGGGGTGAACCTCGACCTCATCTACGGGCTGCCGTTTCAGTCGCGGGACACCTGGCAGAAGACGCTCGACCTCATCCTGAAGATCCACCCGGACCGCATGGCGGTGTTCGGCTTCGCGTACGTCCCGTGGTCGAAGCCGCACCAGCGGCTCCTGCCGCAGGAGGCGCTCCCGAAGACGGAGCAGCGCGTCGAGCTGTTCCTGCAGGCGGTGGAGGCGTTCACCTCGGGCGGCTACCGCCTCATCGGCCTCGACCACTTCGCGCTCGAGTCGGACGAGCTCGCGCGCGCGCAGGACGCCGGCTACCTGTACCGGAACTTCCAGGGGTACACGGTCCGGCCGGCGGCGGACACGGTCGCGTTCGGGATGACGTCCATCTCGGACATCGGCGGCGCGTACGCCCAGAACGCCCACAAGCTGAAGGACTGGGGCGACAAGGTCGCGCAGGGCATCATCCCCGTCGAGCGCGGCGCCTCGGTGACGGACGACGACGTCATGCGGCGCTTCGTCATCAACCGGGTCATGTGCCTCCTCAGGCTCGACCTGCGCGAGGTCGCCGAGAAGTTCGGGCCGGCCGCGCGGAAGGCGATCGAGGCGGACCTCTCGAAGGGCGTGGCCGAGCTCGAGGGCGACGGGCTCGTGACCTTCGACGGCGATCTGCTCCGGGTGACCCCGCTCGGCCAGCTCCTCGTGCGCAACGTCGCCATGCTGTTCGATGCGTACCTCGGCAAGCACGCCGGCGAGAAGAAGCCCACGTTCTCGCGGACGGTCTAGATGGAGCGCACCGCCGTCTTCCTCATGAACCTCGGCGGCCCGAGGACGCTCGAGGAGGTCGAGCCGTACCTCTACGAGCTCTTCTCGGATCCGCTCCTCATCTCCGCGCCGTTCGGCCCGCTGCGGCCGCTCGTGGCGCGGCTCATCTCGCGGCTGCGCGCCCCGTCCTCCGCCGAGAAGTACGCGCTCATCGGCGGCAAGTCGCCCATCGTCGAGGGGACCGAGCGGCAGGCGCGCGCGCTCGAGGCCGTCCTCGGTCCGGGCTGGTCGTGCCACCTCGCGATGCGCTGCGGCCACCCGAACACCGAGGAGGGCGTCCGCGAGGCGATCGCCGCCGGGGCCACCCGCGCCGTCGCGCTCCCGCTCTACCCGCAGTACGCCAACGCGACCACGAAGAGCTCGCTCGTCGAGCTCCGGCGCCTCTGGCCGAAGCACCTGCCGCTCGCCGAGATCTGCACCTGGCACGATCACGAGGGCTACCTCGACGCCTCGGCGGCCGCGCTGCGCGAGACGCTCGGCGAGCTCCCCGCCGCGGCGCGCGAGACCGCGCTCGTCGTGTTCAGCGCGCACGGGCTCCCGATGAGCCAGGTGCGCAGGGGCGACCCGTACCCCGGGTACATCGAGCACTCGGCCCGCGAGACCGCCCGGCGCGCGGGCGCCGCGGAGTTCCGGGTCACCTACCAGAGCCGGGTGGGGCCCGCGAAGTGGCTCGGGCCCGACACCGTCGAGTTCCTCCGGGGGAACGCGCGCGGGCGCGCGATCGTGACGGTGCCGATCGCGTTCGTGTCGGAGCACCTCGAGACGCTCTACGACCTCGACATCCTCGCCAGGCAGGCGGCGGCCGAGGGCGGCGCGACGGCCTACCTCCGCGTGCCGGCGCTCGGCGTCCGCCCCGACTTCGTCGCGGCGCTCGCGGACGTGGTCCGCGCGGGGCTCCAGGCGAGCCGGCCCGCCGCCTGAACGACGGCTCGTGATCCGCGATCACCTTCGGTGACGCGAATCGCGCTGTCGTCCAGGCATGTTCGAACGGGGGCTGCGCCCCCGCCCCGCCGACGGCTGCGCCGCCGTCGTCGGGGACCCACCCCTGCTCGTCGGGGTCCCCTGCGCCGCCGCGGGGACCGCGGCCGACCTCCGATCCGGGAGGGCACGTCGTGTGTGTCCCCCCGGGACGAATGTTATGCTCATCAGTCCCGGCCGATGAAGGATCTCCTCCACCCGCGCCACCGCGCCGCGCTGGCGCGCTTCGTCGGCGAGCACACGCCGGCGAAGGTCCTCCTCGCCTTCGACTACGACGGCGTGCTCGCCCCGGTCGTGCGGGATCCCCACGGGGCGCGCATGGACCGGACGACCCGCCGCCTGCTCCAGCGGCTCGGGCGGAGCTACCCCGTCGCGGTCGTGTCCGGCCGCGCCTGGCGCGACGTGGCGCGCTTCGTGGGTCCAGCGGTCCCCCTCGTGGTCGGCAACCACGGCTTCGAGCTCGGGCGGCCCATCGCCGTGCCGGAGCGCGTCCTGCGCAGCGTCCGCGGCTGGCGGCGCCGGCTCGAGGTCGCCCTGGCGGGCGTGCCCGGCATCCACTTCGAGGACAAGCGCTCCACGCTCGCGATCCACTACGGCCTCGCGCGGACGTGGCGCGCCTCCGAGCGCGCCGTCTACGAGGCCGCGAACCAGCTCGAGGGGACCCGCCTCATCCCTGGGAAGAAGGTCCTGAACGTCCTGCCGCACGACTTCCCGTCGAAGGGCGACGCGGTGCGCGCGCTCGTCACGCGCCTCGGCTGCACCGCCGCGCTCTACGCGGGCGACGACGTCACGGACGAGGACGCCTTCGCGGTCGGGCCGCCGCTCGTGTTCGGCGTGCACGTCGGCGGCGGGCCGTCGCTCGCGCCGTGGAGGATCCGCGAGCAGCGCGGCGTCCCCGAGCTGCTCGAGCTGCTCGTCCGGCTCGGCTCGGTCCGCGCCGCCGGCGAGGCGAGCGGCGCGGCGCCCCGGATCCGCCGGGCGCGCCCGCTCCGGCCGCTCCCCGCCCGGGCGGGAGGGCGGCGATGAGGCCGCCCCGCCGCCCCGAGCCCGGGACCACCGGGGACCTGTTCGCGCCGCGGGAGCTGCCGCGCCCGTGGTCCGTCGGCGAGCTCACCCGCGCGCTCAAGAACGCGGTCGAGCCGAAGTTCCGCGACGTCTGGGTCGCCGGGGAGGTGGCGAACCTGCGCCGCCAGTCGAGCGGGCACGTCTACTTCTCGCTCAAGGACGCCGACGGCCTCATCGGCGCGGTCGTCTGGTCGTCGCAGGCGCGCCGGGTGAAGTTCCAGCTCGCCGAGGGGCAGGAGGTGATCGCCCGCGGCTTCGTCGAGATCTACGCGCCGCACGGCAAGTACCAGCTCATCGTGCAGGAGCTCGAGCCGCGCGGCGCCGGCGCGGCGGCGCTGCTGCTCCAGCAGGTGAAGGAGCGGCTCCAGGCGGACGGCCTCCTCGACCCCGCGCGCAAGCGGCCGCTGCCCTTCGTGCCCCGGCGGATCGGCGTCGCCACGAGCCCCACGGGCGCCGCGGTCCGCGACTTCCTCCGCGTGCTCCACGGCCGCTTCCCCTCGCTCTCCGTCCTGGTGGCGCCGTGCCGGGTCCAGGGGGACGGCGCCGCGTCGACGGTGGTCTCGGCCGTGCGCGCGCTGTGCCGCGCCGGCGTGGACGTGATCGTCGTGACGCGCGGCGGCGGCTCGCAGGAGGAGCTCGGCGCGTTCAACGACGAGCGGCTGGCGCGCGCCATCGCCGCCTGCCCGGTCCCGGTGGTCTCGGCGGTCGGTCACGAGGTGGACGTCACGGTGGCGGACCTCGTGGCGGACGTCCGCGCCGCGACCCCCACCCACGCCGCCCAGCTCGTGGCCCCGGTGCGGGACGAGCTCGCGGCGCGCGTGGCGGCGCTCCGCGCCCGCCTCGACCGCACCGCGCGGGGCGCGCTGGAGCTCCGGCGCGGCGAGCTGCGCGCCTTGCACGCCGAGCTCGCCGATCCGGCGCACCTCCTCTCGCGCGAGCGCCACCGCGTCGAGGATCTGCTCCGCGAGGCGCTGGGCCACGTGCGGGCGCCGATCCGCTCGGAGCGCGCGCGGCTCGAGCCGCTCCGCGCCCGCCTCGGCCGCCAGGAGCCGCGCCGCCGCGTGCGCGAGATCCGGGCGCGCATGGAGGCGAGCACGCGCCGCCTGGGCGCGTGGCAGGCGGCCACCTTCCGCCGCGAGGCGCTCCGGCTCCAGCGGCTCGAGGCGCGCCTCGGGCCGTCGAACGTGGCGAAGCTCCTGTCGCGCGGCTTCTCGCTCGTGCTCCGCGAGGGCCACGTGGTGGCCCGGAGCTCGCAGGCATCCGAGGGCGAGGCGCTGAGGATCGTCCTCGGAGAGGGCTGGCTCGACGCGCAGGTCACCCGCAGGGATGCAGGGGACGACCCGCTGCCGGGGCGCGCGGCGCCCGCGCGGGAGGGCGACGCCGGCGGCTCCGGCGGGGCGGCCGTTGACCCCCTTTCGCGGCGTCGTTAAGTAGGTGGACTCGGAGGTCGCGTGAGCCAGGCGAGCGAGCGGCAGGAGCAGTCGGTGGCAGAGGAGTCCTACGACGCGCTCGTCACGCGGCTCGAGCGCGTCGTCGCCGAGCTCGAGTCCGGCCAGCTCACGCTGGAGCAGTCGATCGAGAAGTTCGCCGAGGGCGTGCGGCTCGCGAAGGACGCGTCCCGCAAGCTCGACGACGCGGAGCGCAGGGTCGAGCTGCTCGTGCGCGACGCCGACGGCGACGAGGAGGCGGTGCCGTTCGAGCCCGAGGCCGGCCGAGGATCTTGACGACCGATGCCGGCCCAAGAGCGCATGAAGAAGCCGAAGGTCATCATCGTCGACGACGACCGCGACACGCGGGAGATGCTCACCCTCGCGCTCGAGCTCGAGGGGTTCGACGTCGGCCAGGCGGCGAACGGGCTCCGGCTCATCTCGGCGATGCACGTGGATCGCCCGGACGTCATCCTGCTCGACGTGATGATGAGCTGGATCGACGGCTTCGAGCTGTGCCGCGCCATCAAGAAGAACCCCACCTTCGGTGACATCCCCGTCATCTTCATCTCGGCGCGCAAGAGCGTCGAGGACGAGCGCAGCGGCATCGAGGCGGGCGCCGTCGACTACTTCCCGAAGCCCCTCGACATGGACCGGCTCATCACGCGCATCCGGGAGATCCTCGACCGGCGCGCCGGGGCGGTCCCCACCCCGGCGTGAACCCGGTTGGCGGCGGCTCCGCCGGTGGCGTGAGCGCCCGGGCTGCCTTGTGCTACAAGGGCTCCGCCGTGGCCGAAGACCTCGACATCCAGGCCTACCTCCGACAGGTCTCCGCCCGCCTCGAGCCCCACCTCGTGGCGCTCGTGGAGGCGCGGCGCGGCCAGGGGCCGGGCCGGCTGCTCGACGCCGTCCGCTACGCGCTCCTCGGCGGCGGGAAGCGGCTCCGCCCGGCGCTCGTCCTCGCCGCGTGCGAGGCGCACGGCGGCGACGCCTCCGACGGCTCGCTCGCGATGCGCTTCGCGGTCGCGCTCGAGGCGATCCACACCTACTCCCTCGTCCACGATGACCTGCCCGCGATGGACGATGACGACCTCCGCCGGGGCCGCCCCACGGTCCACAAGGCGTTCGACGAGGCGACCGCGGTGCTCGTGGGCGACGCCCTGCAGTCCCTCGCGTTCGGGCACCTCCTCGCCGCCCCGCAGCCGGGCGCCGCGGCCCTCGCCCGCCTGCTCGCCGACAACGCCTACCTCATGGTCGAGGGGCAGGCGCGCGACATCGAGGGCGAGCACGCGCGCCTCGCGGAGCCCGAGATCCTCGAGCTCATGCGCACCAAGACCGGGGCGCTGCTCGCGAGCGCCGTCGCCGGCGGCGCGGCGTGCGGCGGCGCCCCCATCGACCGCGTCTACCCCATCGGACTCAAGCTCGGGCTCGCCTTCCAGATCGCGGACGACCTCCTCGATCTCACCGCCGACACCCAGACGCTGGGGAAACGGGCCGGCAAGGACGCCGAGGCCGGGAAGTCCACGCTCCCCGGGCTGGTTGGGATCCCGGAGGCGCGCCGCCGCGCGGAGGCGCTCCTCCACGAGGCGCTCGCCGCGCTCGCCCCGCTCGGACCGCCCGCCGAGCCGCTCCGCGCGGTGGCGCGCTACGTGCTCTCGCGCAAGAAGTAGCAGGACCCGAGAACGGAGGTTCCACGAATGAGCCGCTTGCTCGACAGCATCGACTCGCCGTCCGACCTGAAGCGCCTGCCGGTCGACGATCTGCCGCGCCTG
The DNA here is from genome assembly GCF_022690805.1 of Anaeromyxobacter sp. SG66. NCBI lineage: Bacteria > Pseudomonadati > Myxococcota > Myxococcia > Myxococcales > Anaeromyxobacteraceae > Anaeromyxobacter > Anaeromyxobacter sp. SG66. The sequence continues at coordinate 5,937 of NZ_JALCZC010000066.1, read as the reverse complement.
TGCGACGAGCTCCGCGAGGAGATCATCCAGACCTGCGCGAAGAACGGCGGGCACCTCGGCTCGTCGCTCGGCGCCGTCGAGCTCAATGTCGCGCTGCACTACGTGTACGCGTCGCCGACCGACAAGCTCGTGTGGGACGTCGGCCACCAGGCCTACGCGCACAAGCTGCTCACCGGCCGGCGCGAGCGGTTCCGCACCATCCGCACCGAGGGCGGCCTCGCGGGCTTCCCCGAGCGGCACGAGTCCGAGCACGACGCGTTCGGCGTCGGGCACGCCTCCACCGCCATCAGCGCCGCGCTCGGCATGCTCGAGGCGAAGCGGCTCTCCGGCGCGCCGGGCAAGGTCGTGGCGGTGGTCGGCGACGGCGCCATGACGGGCGGCGTCGCGTTCGAGGGGCTGAACCAGGCCGGCTACCTCGGCCGCAACCTCCTCGTCGTGCTGAACGACAACGAGATGTCGATCTCGCCCAACGTGGGCGCGCTGTCCGAGTGGTTCTCGAAGAAGTTCGCCTCGCGCACGTACAACCGCTGGCGCCGCGCGGTGAAGGACTTCCTCTCCCAGGTGCCCAAGGGGCCCGAGGCGATCGACATGATCCGCCACGGGATCAACGCGACGAAGGCGCTCGTCACGCCGGGCATCCTCTTCGAGGGGCTCGGCTTCCACTACGTCGGCCCGGTGGACGGGCACGACGTGCGGGGCCTCGTCGAGACCTTCCAGAAGCTCGCGATCTTCGACGGCCCGGTGCTGCTCCACGCCATCACCACGAAGGGCAAGGGCTACCAGCCCGCCGAGTCGGACAAGGCGACCCGCGGGCACGGCCTCTCGTTCTTCGACGTCGCGACCGGCAAGCCCGTGAAGAAGGCGTCGGCGAAGGCGTACACGGACCTCTTCGCCGAGGCGCTCTGCGAGGAGATGGAGCGGGATCCGCGCGTCGTGGCGATCACCGCCGCGATGCTCGAGGGCACGGGCCTCATCAAGGCGAAGGCGCGCTTCCCGGAGCGCACCTACGACGTCGGCATCGCGGAGCAGCACGCCGTGACCTTCGCCGCCGGCCTCGCCTGCGAGGGCGTCCGCCCGGTCGTCGCCATCTACTCCACCTTCCTCCAGCGCGCCTACGACGAGATCATCCACGACGTGGCCCTGCAGCGGCTGCCGGTGACGTTCGCGCTCGACCGCGGCGGCCTCGTCGGCGCCGACGGCAAGACGCACCAGGGCGCGTTCGACGTCGCGTACCTGCGCTGCGTGCCGAACCTCGTGGTGATGGCGCCCTCGGACGAGAACGAGCTCCGGCACATGCTCCACACCGCGCTCCACCACGACGGCCCCGCGGCGTTCCGCTTCCCCCGCGGCGCGGGCGAGGGCGTCGCGCTCGAGCCGCCGCAGGTGCTGCCCATCGGGAAGGGCCGGCTCGCCCGCGCGGTGGCCGGGAAGCCGGACGTGTGCATCGTCGCGCTCGGCGCGACCGTCCGCCCCGCGCTCGGCGCGGCCGAGGCGCTCGCGAAGGAGGGCATCGCCGCCTCCGTCGTCGACGCCCGCTTCGCGAAGCCGCTCGACGAGGAGCTCATCGCCGGCGAGGCGGAGCGTTCCCGCCGAGTCGTGACCGTGGAGGAGGGGTGCCTGCCCGGCGGCTTCGGCGCCGCCTGCCTCGAGCTCTTCGAGCGGCGCGGCTTCGTGGCGGAGGGGCTGCGGGTGAAGCGGCTCGGGCTCCCCGACGAGTTCGTGACGCACGGCGATCAGGGCCGCCAGCGGGCGCAGCTCGGGCTCGACGCCGAGGGCATCGCGCGCGCGTGCCGCGAGGTCGTCGGCGAGCGGGCGAAGCGCGGGGCGGCGTAGGTAAGCTGCGACGATCGTGAACGTCGGTCAGCGAGCGAAGCGAGCCCGCCGGCGCGCCATCGCGCTCGCGGCGCGGCCGCCCCCGATGGCGCGCGGGGCCCGGGGGGCCGCGCGGTACGCCCGCCCGCCGGCGCGCCATCGCGCTCGCGGCGCGGCCGCCCGCGATGGCGCGCGGGCCCCGGGGAGCCGGCGTGGGGGCGCAGCCCCCGCCATGACCTCGCGCAGGCAGCGGATCGACGTCGTCCTCGTCGAGCGGGGGATCGCGGAGTCGCGCGCCAAGGCGCAGGCGCTCGTGATGGCCGGCGCCGTCGTGGTGGGTGAGACGCGCGTCGACAAGCCGGGCGCGCTCGTCGACCCGCAGGCGCCCATCCGGCTGAAGGAGGGGGCCGGGCCGCAGCGGTACGTGTCGCGCGGCGCGCTCAAGCTCGAGCGAGCGCTCGACGTGTTCCCCGTGGATCCGGCCGGGAAGACGTGCGCCGACCTGGGCGCGTCCACCGGCGGCTTCACCGACCTGCTCCTGCAGCGCGGCGCCGCCCGGGTCTACGCCATCGACGTGGGCTACGGCCAGCTCCACCCCAGGCTCCGCGGCGACCCGCGCGTCGTGGTCCGCGAGCGCGAGAACGCGCGGGCGCTCACCGCCGAGGCGCTCGGCACCCGGGTCGAGCTCGTGACCGGCGACCTGTCGTTCATCTCGCTCCGGCTCATCCTGCCGGCGGTGAAGGCGATCCTCCGCCCGGGCGGCGCGGCGATCCTGCTCGTGAAGCCGCAGTTCGAGGTGGGGAAGGGCGAGGTCGGCAAGGGGGGCGTGGTGCGCGACGAGGCCAAGCGCCGGGCCGCGCTCGACGGCATCGCCGCCGCGGCGCGGGAGCTCGGGTTCGAGATCCTGGGTCACGCCGAGTCACCCATCGAGGGCCCGGCGGGGAACCGGGAGTGGCTCCTCGCGCTCCGTCTCCCGCCCGACCCGGGGTAGGCCGTGCGAGCTCGTGGAAGGGCCCGCCAGGCGGCCCGGTCGTCCTTGACCGCCTCCACCCGGTCTGTTACTGACACGCCGACATTTTCGCGCCCGGGCAATGCCGGGTCTCGAAAGTGGGCCGCGTCGCCCACTTTTCGTTTTTTAGGGGTCAATGACGGGTATCGGAGAAGAGTCCATCGCCGACCGCACGCGCCGGGTGCTCGAGCCCGTGCTCGTACGCGACGGCTACGAGCTCGTCGAGGTGGAGTGGGCGCGCCAGGGAGCTCGCTGGACGCTCCGGCTCTTCGTCGACAAGCCGGGCGGCGTCGGGATCGAGGACTGCCAGGCCGTGTCCCGGCTCGTGGAGCCCATCCTCGACGTCGAGGACTTCATCGAGCCGGCCTACGACCTCGAGGTCTCGTCGCCGGGCCTCGATCGGCCGCTGCGCAAGCCGGCCGACTTCGACCGCTACGCGGGGCAGCGCGCGCACGTGAAGGCGTACGGGCCCGTCCCCGAGACGGCGCCCGGCTCCCCCCCGCGAAAGAACTGGACCGGCGTCCTCGTGGGCTACCGCGACGGCGCCGTCGAGATCGACGTGGACGGCGTCGTCCACCGCGTCCCCCACGATCAGATCGCGAAGGCCCACCTCGAGTACGACTTCGAGGCGGACCTTCGGAGGAAGGACTGACCGATGCAGCAGAACGTGAACCTGAACCTCATCCTCGACCAGGTCGCCAAGGACAAGGGCATCGACCGCGCGCGGCTCGTCGAGATCCTCGAGGAGGCCATCGGCAGCGCCGCGAAGCGCCACTTCGGGATGGAGCGGAACCTGAAGGCCCGCTACGACGAGGACAAGGGCCAGGTCGATCTCTTCCAGGTCCTCACCATCGTCGCCGATGCCACCGAGGAGGCGCCCATCCCCGACCCGGTGAACATGATCCCGGTGTCGGTGGCGCACGAGAAGGGCATCGAGGTGGAGCCGGGCGACGAGCTCGACTTCCCCATCTACTACCGCGCGGAGGACGAGGCGGAGGCGAAGGCCCAGGACGAGCAGTGGGGCGACCTCCTCAAGCTCAAGACCTTCCGCCGCTCCTTCGGCCGCATCGCGGCGCAGACCGCGAAGCAGGTGATGATCCAGGGCACCCGCAACGCCGAGCGCGAGAACGTCTTCAACGAGTACAAGGACCGCAAGGGCGAGGTCATCACCGGCATCGTCCGGCGCTTCGAGCGCGGCAACGTGATCGTGGACCTCGGCCGCGCCGAGGCGGTGCTGCCCGTGCGCGAGCAGGTGCCGCGCGAGAGCTACCGCGCCGGCGACCGCATCCAGGCGTACGTGATGGACGTGCTGCGCGAGTCGAAGGGCCCGCAGATCATCCTCTCGCGCGCCTCGGTGGACCTCCTCAAGAAGCTCTTCGAGATGGAGGTGCCCGAGATCGCGGAGGGCGTCGTGGTCATCGAGGCGGCGGCCCGCGAGCCGGGTGGCCGCGCCAAGATCGCGGTGTCGTCGCGCGACTCGGACGTGGATCCCGTCGGCGCCTGCGTCGGCATGAAGGGCAGCCGCGTCCAGGCGGTCGTGCAGGAGCTCCGCGGCGAGAAGATCGACATCGTGCCCTGGGACGACGACTACGCGCGCTTCGTGTGCAACGCGCTCGCGCCGGCCGAGGTCTCGCGCGTGCTCCTCGACGAGCAGAACAAGGCGATGGAGATCATCGTCCCCGACGACCAGCTCTCGCTCGCCATCGGGCGCCGCGGCCAGAACGTGCGCCTCGCCTCCCAGCTCACCGGCTGGAAGCTCGACATCAACTCCGAGTCCCGCGTGAAGGAGATGCGCGAGTTCGCGACCGAGAGCTTCGGCGCGCTCGAGATCCCCGAGCCCACGCAGGAGATGCTGTACTCGCACGGCTTCCGGAAGGCGCAGGACGTCGCGAACGCCGCCGCCGAGATGCTCACGCAGTTCCCGGGCTTCACGATGGACATGATCCCGGACCTGCAGAAGCGCGCCCGCGAGCAGTCGATCGTCGACGCCGAGAAGGAGATGCAGCTCGAGCAGGAGCGCGAGGCGGCCCGCATCGCCGAGGCGCGGCGCCACCCGGACGAGCTCACGCAGGAGGAGCGCTTCGCGCGCGTCCGCGGCGTCGGCGAGAAGACCGTCGACCAGCTGAAGGGCGCCGGCTACGGCACGGTGGAGGCGGTCCACAACGAGGCGGACGTGATGCGGCTCGCGGAGTCGAGCGGCCTCGGCATCAAGAAGGCGCGCCAGATCAAGCACGCGGTGGGCGTCTACCTCGAGGAAGAGGCGAAGCTCCGCGCAGAGCTCGACGCGGCCAAGGCGAAGGCCGCACAGGGAGGCGCCGGCGCTTGAGCGAGCCCGTCCGCACCTGCGTCGGCTGCGGGGAGCGGGCGGCGCAGCGGCAGCTCGTACGGCTCACGACGGATGGTGAACGGGTGATCTTCGATCGTCGGCGTGGCGGAGGCCGTGGAGCGTGGCTCCACGCGAGCGTCGGGTGCCTGGAGAAGGCGCTCCGGCGTCGTGCGCTCCCGCGTGCGCTCCGCCGCCCGGAAGCGGTGGTCGACGCGGCGGCGCTGCGTGTCGAGTTGACGGGAAGTGCCCGTAAGGATTAGGAGTCTACGAAATGTCCAAGAAGCGGGTTCACGAGCTCGGCAAGCAGCTTAAGGAGCAGGGTATCGAGCTCTCCAACCAGGAGCTGGTCGAGAAGCTCCACCAGCTCGGCTACGACGTGAAGAGCCATTCGTCCTCCCTCGAGGACGACCAGGCCGCGTCGGCGTACGAGAAGATCGTCGGCGAGCGGAAGCCGAAGCCGGCGCCCGTGCGCCCGGCGGGCCCCGGGTTCGTGGTGCGCAAGCGCGTGCACACGGAGGTCCCGCAGCCCGCGCCGGTCGCCGCGTCGCCGGAGCCTCAGCAGGAGCAGGAGCAGGAGCCCGTCGAGGCCTACGAGGCCTACGAGGCCGAGGCTCCCGCCGAAGAGGCTGCCGCGCCCGCTGCGGAGCAGGAGCAGGAGCAGGCGCCCGTCGGTGCCGCGCCGGCCGAGCCGGTGGCGGCGCCGGAGACGCCGGCCGCGCCCGCCGGGGCTCCGGCCGCGCCGACCACGGCTCCCTCCGCGCCCACCGCGCCGGCGATGCCAGCCGCCGCG
>NZ_JALCZC010000065.1:0-23324 GCF_022690805.1 Anaeromyxobacter sp. SG66 | reverse complement strand
GCCGCCGCGCCCGGCGCCCCGAGCCAGGGAGCGGACCCCTCCGGCGCGCCGCCCGCCCCGGCGCCCGCCCGCGCCGCGCCCGGCCCGGACGTGATCGCGCCGCTGCGCGCGTTCCCGCTCGCCCTCGACGCCGAGCCCGCCTTCGTCTTCCGCGCCGCCCCGGCGCGCCCGGGAGCCTAGCGTGGCCGTCTCCGACGACGTCCTGTTCTCCGGAGTCCAGGCGCTCTCCCAGAAGCTCCGCGCCCGCGAGCTCTCGCCGGTCGAGCTCGCCGAGGCGTACCTCGCGCGCATCGACGCGCACGCGGCGCGGCTCGGCTGCTTCGTCACCGTGACGCCGGAGCGCGCGCTGGCCGAGGCGCGCGCGGCGGAGGCGGAGCTCGCCGCCGGCCGCTGGCGCGGGCCGCTGCACGGCGTGCCGTACGGCCTCAAGGACCTCGTCGACACGAAGGGGATCCGCACCACCTTCGGCGCGGCGCCCTACGCGGGCCGCGTGCCCGACCGCGACGCGGCGATCGTCACGCGGCTCTCGCAGGCGGGAGCGGTGCTGCTCGGCAAGCTCTCCATGGTCGAGCTCGCGGGCGGGCTCGGCTATCACACCGGCGAGGCGGCCCTGAACGGCCCGTGCCGCACGCCTTGGGATCTCGCTCGATGGGCAGGCGGGTCGTCCTCGGGCGCCGGCTCGGCGGTGGCGGCGGGGCTCGTCGCGTTCGCCATCGGCTCGGAGACCTGGGGCTCCATCACCTGGCCGTCGGCGTTCTGCGGCGTGACGGGGCTCCGCCCGACCTACGGGGTCGTCCCGCGCCACGGCGCGATGGCGCTCTCGTACACGATGGACAAGCTCGGGCCGATGGCGCGCAGCGCGCGGGATTGCGCGCTGGTGCTCGACGTCATCGCGGGGCCTGACGCGCGCGACCCGAGCGCCATCTCGTCGCCCCCGGTGAAGCGAATCCGTCCCGAGGTGGCGCGGGGGCTCCGCGTCGCGGTGCTCGGCTTCCCCGACAAGCCGCCCGAGCCCGCGGCCGGCGCGCGCGAGGCGTTCGCCGCGGCGGAGGGAGTGCTGCGCGAGGCGGGCGCGCTCCTCGAGCCCGCGGCGCTCCCGGACCTCCCGTACGAGGCGCTCGCCGGGTTCCTCATCGAGGCGGAGGCGGCGACCGCCTTCGAGGAGCTCATCCGCTCCGGCCGCACGCGCGAGCTCGCCGACGCCTCGCACCGCACGAAGAGCCCCGAGGACTACCTGCCGAAGGCGAACGCCTCGGATTACGTGCGCGCGATGCGCGTCCGCGGCGAGATCCAGCGCGCGCTGGCCGGCTTCTTCTCGCGCTTCGACCTCGTCCTCGCGCCCAACGTCCCCTTCGTGCCGCCGCGCGTCGAGGAGAACTTCGACGCCATCTCGGAGAGCCCCGACCCCCTCGGCGCGGCCGGCAACGTGGCCGGGCTCCCGGCGGTGGCGCTCCCGATGGGCTTCTCCGGCAAGCTGCCCCTCTCGCTGCAGCTCGTCGGGCCTCCGCTCGAGGAGGGGCGCCTCCTCTCGGTGGCGGCCCTCTTCCAGGCGAAGACGCAGCACCACCTCGCCCGCCCCGAGCTCTCACCCCCCGCCGTGCCCGTCGCCGCCGTGACCGGACGGTGACGTCCGCTCAGGACCATTCGCCCGTGCCCGTCATCGCCGCGATCGGCTACTTCTTCACCGGCCTCGTCATCCTGCTCGCGCTGCCGCTGCAGGTGCTGCTCTTCGCCGTCACGTTCCCGTTCGACCGGAACCGCGCGGTCGCGGGCCGCTTCTCGCGGCTCGTCGCCGTGGCCGTCACGCGGACGTTCCCGCCCTGGCGGCTGCGCATCGAGGGGCGCTGGCCGCGCGGGCGGCAGGCGTACGTGGTCGTCGCGAACCACCAGTCGATGCTGGACATCCTCATGCTCTCGAAGCTCCCTCGCGAGATGAAGTGGATCGCGAAGGAGTCGCTCTTCAAGGTGCCCTGGGTCGGCTGGATGTTCCGCCTCTCGGGCGACATCCCGGTCCGGCGCGGCGACTCGGAGAGCGGCGGCGAGGCGCTCGCGAAGGCGCGCCGCTACCTCGAGCGCGGCATGAACGTGATGATCTTCCCGGAGGGGACGCGGAGCACGAGCGCGAAGCTCCTGCCCTTCAAGTCGGGCGCGTTCCGGCTCGCGATCGAGGCGGGGGTGCCGATCCTGCCGGTCGCGGTGCACGGTGCGGCGCAGGGCATGCCGAAGGGGAGCCCGTGGGTCCGGCCGTGCCGCGCCTACGCGCGCATCCTCGAGCCGGTCCCCACCGCCGGCCTGAGGCCCGAGGACGCGGGCCGGCTCAAGGACGAGGTGCGCCGCCGCATCGCCGCGGCGCTCCCTGCCGCGGACGTGGCGAACGGCGACGCGCCGGCGCGGTCCGTGGAGCCCGGAGCGCCGGCTCGGACGTGACGGTCAGCTCGAGGGCGGTCGTGGCGCGCTCGCCCTTCGACAGGCTCGACTGCACGCACCGCTCGTGGTGAGCCTGTCGAACCACGGGCGGTCGGTCGCCATTGCGCCCGCTCGCGCCCGCGGACGTACAATGCCCCCGTGACCGTCCTCCTCGGCTACGGCACCCGCCCCCTCGCGCTCCCGGACCTCCCCGGCGCGCGCGTGCTCCTCCCGCCCACTCCGCCCCCCGTGCCGGATCTCGAGGCGGCGATCGACGCAGCGCTCGCCCATCCCGTCGGCGCGCGTCCGCTCGCGACGGTCGCGACGGCGCGCACGCGCGTGGTGGTGATCGTGAGCGACGCCTCGCGCGACGAGCCGCGCGCGGAGCTCTTCGCGGCGGTTCGGCGCGCGCTCGGCGCGGTACCGGACGACCACCTCACGATCGCGGTGGCGAACGGGACGCACGGCCCCAAGCCGCTCGAGCGGCTCGGCCTGCCCGCCGCCGTCCTCGGCCGGCACCGGGTGGTGAACCACGACGCCCGCGACGACGCGTCGATGGTGGAGATGGGCCGGACGAGCCGCGGCACGCGCATCCGGGTGAACCGCTGCGTCGCCGAGGCGGACCTCATCGTCTCGACGGGCCGCGTGAAGCCGCACTACTTCGCGGGCTGGGGCGGAGGCGCGAAGGGGATCTTCCCCGGGCTCGGCCACGACGTGGACATCCGCCAGAACCACCGGCTCAAGGCGGAGGAGACCTCGGCGCTCGGCCGCGCCGACGGGAACCCGTGCCGCGAGGATCTCGAGGAGGCGGTGCGGCGGATCGGTCGCGACACCTACCTCGTGAATGTCGTCGAGGCGGGCGGCACGATCGTGGGCGCGGTCGCGGGCGACGTCGTCTACGCCCACCGCGAGGGCGTCCGCCTCGCGCGGCCCTGGTGCGAGGTCGAGGCGCCGAAGGCGGACGTGGTGATCGTCTCCGCGCCGCTGCCGGTGTCGGGCTCGCTCTACCAGGCCTCGAAGCTCATCCCGCCCGCGGGGCTGCTGCTCCGCGAGGGCGGCGTGGTGATCGTGGCGGCGGAGTGCCCGGAGGGCACCGGTCCGCTGCAGGTCGTGAACGAGGGGATCTTCGAGCTCGGCGTGCGGCGCTACCTGCCCGCCGGCGCGACGGTGCTGCTCGTCTCCGGGATGGACGAGGCGACGGTGCGCGAGACCTACGCGACCTTCGCGCCCGACCTCGCGGCCGCGATCGCGAGCGCCCGCGAGCGCGTCGGACGCGAGGCGACCGTCCTCGTGCTGCCGGACGCGGGCGACCTCGTGCCGCGGGCGGTGTGAGCGGCGCGCGCGTCGCCCGGTGAAGCCGGAGCGCCGCCCCGGCAACACTTCGTGCCAGGCGCTTCATCGCCCCGCGAGTGGGCTGACCGAACCGAGCCGCATCGCGCCGGCGCGCTCCGAGCGCTCCCCAGGACGCGCGCCCCGCGGCGGGAGCCTGGGCCCCTGGATGGGCAAGTGACAGATCGCGGGCAGCCGCTGGACGTGCGCACGCGGCGACGTTATCGGCACCCGGGATGAGCTCGCTGCGCTACCCCATCCGCGCGGTGTCGAGGCTGACCGGGATCTCGGTCGACACGCTGCGTGCGTGGGAGCGGCGCTACCGGGTGGTCGAGCCGCAGCGCGACGAGCGCGGGAGGCTCTACTCCGAGGAGGACGTGGAGCGGCTCCGGCTCCTCGCGCAGGCGGTCGGGCGCGGGCACGCGATCGGGCGCATTGCGGCGCTGCCTCTGGACGAGCTCCGCGCGCTGGTCGCCTCGGGAGGAGGCGAGCCGGAGCTCCTGCGCCCCGGAGCGCCGGTCGATCTCGCGAGCTTGCGGGCGGCGATCGAGCGCTTCGAGCCCGCCGCGTTCCGCCGCGAGCTCTCCCACCTCGCCGCGGTCCTCCCCGCTCACGCGCTCGCGCGCGACGTGGCCCTCCCGCTCCTGCGCGCCGTCGGCGAGGGGTGGCACGAGGGGCGGCTCTCCGTCACGCAGGAGCACCTCGTCTCCTCGGAGCTGCGGAGCCTGCTCGGCGCGCTCGTGCGGCTGCAGCCCATCCACGAGAACGCGCCCCGCCTCGTGCTCGCGACGCCCGAGGGCGAGCTGCACGAGCTCGGGACGCTCGCCGCCGCGCTCGTGGCCGCGATCGCGGGCCTCGGCGCGATCTACCTCGGACCGAGCCTCCCCGCCGCGGAGGTCGTCGCCGCGGCGCAGTACGCCGCCGCGCGCGTGGTCGTGCTCGGCCTCACCGGGGGTGCCTCGCCGCAGGCCCTCGAGGCCGTCGCCGCGGTCGCGCGCGAGCTGCCAGCGAGCGTGGAGGTGTGGGTCGGCGGGGCCGGGGCGGACGCCGCAGCGCAGGCCGGAGCGCCGCGCGTGCAGGCCATCGCGGACCTCGACGCCTTCGAGCGGGCGCTCGGGAGGGTGAGGGTGGGCGGGTCGCGCGGAGCGACTGACTGAGCGCGGCGCTCAGTCGTGGTCGTGCTTCCCGCCGCGGGCGTGCCCGTGGTGATCCGCGCTGCCGTGCTCGTGCTCGTGCCCGTCGTGGGAGTGGGCATGCGAGTGGCGCTCGTCACCGTGGGCGTGCTCGTGCGAATGCGCGTGCGAGTGCTCGTGGCCGTGGGCATACGCGTCCGCGCCGCCGAGGCCGATCCCGTCGCGCAGCTCCTCGAGCCACGCCACCCACGCGTCCATCCCCTGGCCGGTGCGGGCGGAGACCTCGATCACCCGCGGCCGCGGCATCACGCGCGCGAGCGCGTCGTGGATCTTGGCGAGCTCGACGTCGAGGTGCGGGACGAGATCGCACTTCGTGAGCAGCACGAGGTCGGCGGCGTTGAACATCACCGGGTACTTGAGCGGCTTGTCCTCGCCCTCGGTGACGGAGAGCACCACCACGTTGGCCGCCTGGCCCAGGTCGTAGATGGCCGGGCAGACGAGGTTGCCGACGTTCTCGATGAAGAACATGTCGGTGTCGCGCCAGGGGAAGTCGTGGAGCGAGCGGTGCACGAGCTCGGCGTCCAGGTGGCAGGCCTGGCCGGTGGTGATTGCCTTCGAGGGGATGCCCGCCTTCTGGAGCCGGCGCGCGTCGTTGTCGGTCGCGAGATCGGCGGAGACGGCGCCGAGCCTCCAGCCCTTCGCGGCCGCGGCCTTCGCGGTCGCCTCGAGCACGGCGGTCTTGCCCGCGCCGGGCGAGCCCATGAGGTTCAGGGCGAGGACGCGCGCCTCGAGGAAGTGCTCGCGGTTGTGGCGCGCGGCGCGGTCGTTCCCGGCCAGGATCTTCTCGTGGAGCTCCACCGGGACGAGCTCGGTGTCGCCGCAGCCGCAGGTCGTGCACATCAGGGGACCTCCATCTCGATGCCGTCGAGGGTCAGCGCGTCGGAGCCGTCGTCGAGCTTGCCGGGCGTGTCGCAGGCCGGGCAGCGCAGGATGGCGCCGCGCGCGATGGGCGTCCTGCAGCGCGGGCAGGACCAGCTCGCCGCGACGCGGGTGAGGGTGAGCGGGACGCCCGCGCAGATCGTGCCCGCGCGGAACGTCTCGTAGGCGGTCTGGAAGAGCTCGGGATCGACGCCCGAGAGCTCGCCCACGCGGACGGAGAGCTTGTGCACCGCGATCGCGTCGCGCTTCTTCGCCTCCGCCTCCACGCGGGTGACGAGCGCCTCGACGAGGGAGTACTCGTGCATTCCGCGCCTAGCAGATCCGCGGGAGGAGCTCGCCCTCGGGCTCCGCGAGCATGCGCTTGCCGAACCCGGTGTCGAGGATGACCGCGCCGGGCCGCTCGCCGATGGCGGTGGCGATGACGATCGCCGAGGCGCCCAGCGGATGGGCCCGCAGCGCGGCGAGGACCTTGTCCGCCGAGCGCGCCCGCACGCCGATGACCGCCTTGCCCTCGTTCGCGACGAGGAGCGGGTCGATGCCGATCATCTCGCCCGCGGCGCGCACCTCGTCGCGCACCGGCAGCGCGGTCTCGTCGATGACGATGCCGACCTTGCCCTTCGCGGCCATCTCGTGGAGCACGCCCGCGACGCCGCCGCGGGTCGGGTCCTTCATCGCCACCACGTCCTCGCCGCCGGCGCGGAGCGCCTCGCGGACGAGCCCGTTGAGCGGCGCCACGTCGGAGCGGAGGTCGCCCTCGAGCCGCAGGTCGTGGCGGCGCGACATGATGGCCATGCCGTGGTCGCCGATGGTGCCGGTGACGATGACGAGGTCTCCGGCGCGCAGGCCCGCGTCGCTGACGACGCGATCGGCGAGCGCGACGCCGGTCGTGTTGAGGACGATCCCGTCCACCTCGCCCTTGCCCATCACCTTGGTGTCGCCGGTGACGATGGGCGCGTTCGCCTCGCGCGCCGTCTCGCGCATCGAGGCCACGACGCGCTCCAGGTCGGCGCGCGGGAAGCCCTCCTCGAGCACCACCGCGCAGGTGAGGCCGAGCGGCTCGGTCGCGCCCATCATGGCGAGGTCGTTCACGGTGCCGGAGACGCTGAGCCGACCGATGTCGCCGCCCGGGAAGAAGATGGGGTGCACGACGTGGGAGTCGGTGGTGACGACGAGCCAGCGATCGCCGACGCGGATGGCCGCGCCGTCGTCGAGCGCCGAGAGGCCGATGCCGTCCACCGGGGAGGCGAGGGTGAGGAACACGTCCTCGATGAGCTGGCGCATCGCGCGCCCGCCCGAGCCGTGCTTGAGCCCGATCTTCGCCTGGGGCTTCTCCATCTAGGTCCCCACCTTCCTGAGATCCGGGACGCCGCCGTAGGTGTGCCAGATGCGGCACTGCCCCTCCGACGACACCATGCAGGCGCCCACCGGCGACTCGGGGACGCAGGCCCTGCCGAACAGCGCGCAGTCGCCCGGGTTCGCGAGGCCGAGCATGATCGAGCCGCAGATGCAGCCCTTCGCGGCCTCCTCGGCCTCCTCGTCGCGCACCGGCGAGGTGTCGATGCGGAAGCGCTTGCGCGCGTCGAGGTGCGCGTACTCGGGCGTGAGGTCGAGGTTCCCATCGCGGACCTCGGCGATGCCGCGCCACCTGCCGGTCACCGGGCGGAACACCTTCCAGAGCGAGCGCTGCGCGGCGAGGTTGCCCTCCTTCGTCACGCAGCGCGGGTAGACGTTCGCGACCTCGGGCTTCCCGGCGCGCATGAGCTCGGTGAGCTTGAGGATCGCGGCGAGGATGTCGAGCGGCTCGAAGCCGGCGACCACCACCGGCTTGCCGGTGCGCGCGGCGAACGGCTCGAAGATGCCCCAGCCGGTGATGATGGCGGCGTGGCCCGCCGCGATGTAGCCCTCGATGTTCGTCTCCGGGCTCTCGGCGACGACGTTCATCGCGGCCGGGACGTACTTGTGCACCGACAGGATGGAGAAGTTCTTCGGCGGGTTCGCGAGCGCCACCGCCGCGGTGGCGACCGCCGTGGTCTCGAAGCCGGAGCCGAGGAAGACCACCTCGTCCGCGGGGTGCTTCTCGGCGAGCTCGAGCGCCTGGGACACGGAGTAGACGACGTCGACCTTGGCGCCCTCGGCCTGGGCGTCCGCGAGCGACCGCGCGGTCCCGGGTAGGCGCAGCATGTCACCGTAGGTGCACACGCGCGCGCCCTGGACCGCGAGCGCGACCGCCTCGTCCACCTCGGGGCCGTCGGTGACGCAGACCGGGCAGCCCGGGCCCATGATGAGCTCGAGGTCCGGCGGCAGCACGGCGCGCAGGCCGAAGCGCGCGATGGCCTGCTCGTGACTGCCGCACACGTGCATGACCGAGACGCGCCGCCCGAGCGCAGCGACCTCGTGCCCGATCGCCTCGGAGAGGGCGCGCGCGCGCACCGGGTCGCGGAACTTGAGCTCCTGGAAGAGATCCTTCGCTGCCATGGGGTCTCCACGCCACCGCGCGCTCGCCGGAGCGCCGCGCCGGCGGCTCGCTACTCCTTGTGCTTCGCCGCCGCGATCTCGCCCCGCACGTCGGCGGCCATGAGGTCCGCCTTCGCGCCGGAGACGTCGAGGATCTGGTCGAACAGCGCGAGCGTCTCCTGCACCTCGTCGGGCGGGATGCGCCGGATGGCGAAGCCGACGTGGTTCAGGACGTAGTCCCCGACCGACACCGGCTCGTCCACGATGTCGAGGCGGAGCTCCTTCCTCACGCCGAAGAAGTCCACCGTCGCGCTCATCCCGTCGATGGCGAGGACCTTCCCTGGAACGCCGAGGCACATGTGTTGGGCTCTCCGATTACGGGTGCGCGCGCGCGTCCGCGACGAGCGCCTGGCCGAGCGCGATCCCACCGTCGCCGGGGGGCACCTGACCGTGTGGGTATACCGCGAAATCCGCCGAAAGCTCGCCGAGGAGGCCCTCGGTCAGCCGGGCGTTCTGGAAGCAGCCGCCGGTGAGCACCACGGGCAGCCGCCCGGTCGCCCGGCTGGCGTGCCGGACGAGCTCGGCGCCGGCGCGGGAGAGCGTGGCGTGGAAGCGGGCCGAGATCGCCGCGGGCGCGGTGCCGGCGAGGACGTCCGCGACGAGGGCGCGCCAGAGCGGGCGCAGGTCGAGCTCCGCGACGGGGGCGCCCGTGTCGACGTCGAACGGGTAGGGCGCCTCGCACGAGCTCGCCGAGCCGGCGGCGTTGTCGAGCGCGAGCGCGACCTGCCCCTCGTAATGGGAGACGCCACGGCCGAGCGCGAGCGCGCCGGCGGCGTCGAAGGCGCGGCCCACGCCGTGGGCGCGCGGCGAGTTGAGGCCGGTCGCGAGCAGGCGGCGCACGACGGCGAGCTCGGCCGCGGGGACCGCGCGGAAGAGCGGGAGGTCCGCGACCGGCGCGTCCTCTCCGAAGGCGTCGACCAGCGCCGCGAGCGCGAGGCGCCACGGCTCGCGGATGGCGCGGTCGCCGCCGGCGAGGGCGAGCGGCCGGAACGTGGCGAGGCGCTCGAAGCGGCCGCGCTCGGCGAGGAGGAGCTCGCCGCCCCAGGCGGTGCCGTCCGGGCCGAGGCCGGTGCCGTCCCAGGCGAGCGCGAGCACCGGGCCGTCGAGGCCGTGCTCGGCCATGGCGGCCGCGGCGTGCGCGTGGTGGTGCTGCACCTCGACGAGCGGGACGCCGAGCGCGGCGGCGCGCTCGCGGGCGTAGCGGGTCGAGACGTAGAGCGGGTGGAGATCGCAGGCCACGACCTCGGGGCGCAGCGCGAGGAACCCCTCGAGCCGCGCGATGGCCGCCTCGAACGCCGCATAGGTCTCGAGGTTGTCGAGGTCGCCGACGTGCGGCCCGAGCACCGCCTCGTCGCCGCGCGCGAGGCAGAACGTGTTCTTGAGCTGCGCGCCGACCGCGAGGACGGGGCGCGCGAAGCGGCGGTGGACGATCACCGGGCGCGGGACGTAGCCGCGCGAGCGGCGCATGACGAGCGGCTGGCCCGCGATGGTCCGCGCGACCGAGTCGTCGCAGCGCGAGGCGATGGGCCGGTCGTGCACGAGGAAGAGGTCGGCGATGCCGCCGAGCCGCCGGACCGCCTCGTCGTCCTCGAAGGCGATGGGCTCCTCCGAGAGGTTGCCGCTCGTCATCACGAGCGGCCGGCCCGCGGCCTCGAGGAGGAGGTGGTGGAGCGGCGCGTAGGGGAGGAGGAGGCCCACGAGCGGGCTGTCCGGCGCGAGCTCCCGCGCGAGGGCCGCTTCCGGTCGTCGGCGGCACAGCACGATGGGGCGCTCGACCGAGGCGAGCAGCGCCTCCTCCGCCTCGCCGAGGTCCGCGAGCGCGCGCGCCGCGGCGAGGTCGCGGACCATCACCGCGAGCGGCTTCTCCTCGCGGCGCTTGCGGGCGCGCAGCGTCGCGACCGCCGTGCTCGAGGTCGCGTCGCAGGCGAGGTGAAAGCCGCCGAGGCCCTTCACCGCGGCGATGGCGCCCGCGGCGAGCGCGCGGCCGACCTGGCCGATGGGATCCGTCGCCTCGACCGCCGAGCCGTCGCGCGCGACGACACGCACGCGCGGCCCGCAGGCGGGGCAGGCGTTCGGCTGCGCGTGGAAGCGGCGGTCGAGAGGATCGGCGTACTCGCGCGCGCATGCCGGGCACATCGTGAACCCGGCCATGGTCGTGGCCGGCCGGTCGTAGGGGGCGCCGTGCGCGATGGTGAAGCGCGGGCCGCAGTCCGTGCAGTTCGTGAACGGGTAGCGGTGGCGGCGGTCGCGCGGGTCGAAGACCTCGCGCTCGCAGGCGGCGCAGGTGGCGAGGTCGGGCGGGATGGCCGCGCGCCGCTCCGCGGCGGGGCCGCTCGCGACGATCTCGAACCCCTCCAGCCCTTCCGCCGCGATGGGCTCGCTCGAGAGCGTCTCGATGACCGCCGCCGGCGGCCGGTCGCTCCGGAGCCGCCGCTCGAGCTCGTCGAGCGCGGCGGCAGGTCCGAACGCCTCGACCGTCACGCCCGACGCGTCGTTCCGGACGCGCCCCGCGAGCCCGAGCGCGTGCGCGAGCCGGTACACGAAGGGCCGGAAGCCGACGCCCTGGACCGTGCCGCTCACGGTCAGGCGCCGACCGGCGGGCGCGCGCTGTAGGGGATCGGTCCGCATCGTCTCCGGCTCTCATAACGGCGCGGCGCGGCGCCGGCCGTGCCTCGCCTTCACCCCCGCGGCTTCTCCCACCACAGATCCGGCGCTGCCGGCGGAACGCGCTCCGTCACCGCCACCCCGAGCGCCGCGAGCTCCTTCGCGACCTGGGCGACGGCGCCGTCGATCGCCGCGCGCACCTCCGGCGAGAGGCCGATCCCGGTCGCCACGCTCGCCGGGACCACGCCGACGAGCTTCACCGTCTTCGGCGAGACGCCCATGAACTCCGCGTTCATGAGGGCCTCGCGGACTCCGGGCTCGTGCGGGCTCATGGCGAGGACCGGCGCCTTGTGCAGCAGCTCCTCCTTGTCGTAGACGCGCAGCGTGCCCGGCGCGGCCTTCGCCTTCACCGCGTCCACGAGGACGAGCCCCTCGAGCCCGGCGATGAACGCGGTGAGGTCGTAGCCGGGGGTGCCGGCGTCCATCACCTGCACGTCGGGCGGGACCGCGTGGCGCGCCTCGAACACGCGGACCACGTGCGGGCCCACGGCGTCGTCGCCGGTGAGCACGTTGCCGATGCCGATGACGGCGATGCGGGGGGACATGAGGCTCCTGCGTCGAAAGAGAATCCCGCCCCGGGAGGGAGTCCGGGACGGGATCGGTTCTACCGCGCGTGCCGGCCGCGCGCCGCTCACCCTTCGACAGCTCGGGGCGAGCGGCCACGGGAAGGCTCGTGGCTACAGCACCTTCACCCGCGCGAGCTCCTCGCCCTCCGCGTCCACGGTGTGGATCGCGCAGGCGAGGCACGGATCGAACGAGTGGATCGTGCGGAGCGCCTCGAGCGGGAGCTTCGGGTCGGCGATCGGGTTCCCGACGAGCGACTTCTCGTAGGGGCCGAGCTGATCCTTCGCGTCGCGCGGGCCGGCGTTCCAGGTGGACGGCACGACCGCCTGGTAGTTGGCGAGCTTCATCGTCTTGCCGTCGGTCTCGATGACCGACCAGTGCGAGAGCGTGCCGCGCGGCGCCTCGTGGAAGCCGACGCCCTTGTACGTGCCGGGCTTCAGGTTCTTCATCGGGTCGACGAAGATCGCCGTGTCGCCCTTGCCGATGTTCTCGACGAGGAGCTTCCAGTGCTTGAGCGCGAGCTCGCCCATGGTCGCCGCGCGGATCGCGCGGGCGGCGTGGCGGCCGAGCGTCGAGTGCAGGACCGCCGGCGTGAGCTTCACGCCCGCGATCTTGCCGGCGGTGCCGAGGCAGAAGTCCGCCCACTTCTTGATGCTCTCGTGGCCGCCGGCGTAGCCGACGAGCACCTGCGCGAGCGGGCCCACCTGCACGGGCTTGCCCTCGAGGCGCGGCGCCTTCACCCACGTGTACTTCTCGGGCGCGGGCGTCTCCGCCTTCCACTCACCCGTGTACTTCGGGTTCGTCTGGCCCTCCCACGGCTGGCGGACGGTGTCGCCCTCGTAGTAGGCGCGGGCGATCGACTCCGTGACGTTCTGCTTCAGGTAGTCGTCGTTCCAGCTCGCGACCGGCTTCACGTTCGAGAGATCGCCGTTCCAGATGACGCCGCCGGGCAGGTCGAACCGGGTCATCTTCACGTCGGTCGGCATGTCCGGCACGGCGAGGTAGTTCGTCACGCCCGCGCCGTACTTGAGCCAGTCCGGGTAGCTCGCCGCGATGGCCGCGACGTCCGGCAGGTAGACCTGCTGCACGAAGGTGACGACCTCCTCGAGGAGCGTCTTCACCTGGTACAGCTTCTCCATGTTGAGCGCCGCGGGGCTGTCCAGGTTGATGGCGTTCGCGACGCCGCCCACCGCGAGGTTCTGGATGTTCGGCGTCTTCGAGCCGAGGATCGCGACGACCTGGTTCGCCTTGCGCTGCACGTCGAGCGCCTGCAGGTAGTGCGCGACGGCGAGGAGGTTCACCTCCGGCGGGAGCTTCATCGCCGGGTGGCCCCAGTAGCCGTTGGTGAAGATGCCGAGCTGGCCGGCCGCGACGAAGCCCGCCACCTTCTCCTTCACCGCCTTGAGGGCGTGCTTGGAGTTGCCCGCCCACTGCAGGCCGAGCGAGTCGGCGAGGTTCGCCGCCTTCTCCGGGTCCGCCTTCAGCGCGGCGACCACGTCCACCCAGTCGAGCGCGGAGAGCGCGTAGAAGTGGACGATGTGATCGTGGAGCGCGTGGGCGCTCATGATCACGTTGCGGATGAGCTGCGCGTTGAGCGGGATCTCGAGGCCGAGCGCGTTCTCGACGCTGCGCACCGAGGCGATCGCGTGCACGGTGGTGCACACGCCGCAGATGCGCTGCGTGAACACCCAGGCGTCGCGCGGATCGCGGCCCTGCAGGATGGTCTCGATGCCGCGCCACATGGTCCCGGAGGACCAGGCGTTCTTGACCGCCCCGCCGTCCACCTCGACGTCGATGCGGAGGTGGCCCTCGATCCGAGTGACGGGGTCGATGGTGATGAGCTTACCCATGGACGTTCACCTCTCTGCCTAGCGGCTGGCGGCGGCCTTCGCGGGGCCGCTGCCGACGTGGGTGTGCTCGTCGCGGACGTCCTCGACGACCACGACGGGGAACTTGCGGGAGACGAAGATGAAGAGCGCGACGCCGACGGCCGCCATGCCCACCGTGACGATCGTCTCGCCCAGCGACGGCCAGTAGTTCCAGCCGGCGGCGATGGGCTTGCCGTCCGCGGTCCACCCGGCCGGGCGGTACATGGTGAGGTAGGCGTCGACGCGGTACGCGGCGCCCGCCGCGACGGCGAGCAGCGCCGCCCCGAACATCCGGCCCTTGTTCCGCTGCACGCGCGGCGAGAGGAACATGAGCGCGGGGGCGAGGAAGAGCGCGAGCTCGGCCACGAACAGGAGCGTGGGGAAGTCGAGCGCGAGGAAGCGGAGCTTGCCGCTCCAAACCACGTCCGCCACGCGGAGCACCACGTAGAAGAGCAGCATGCCCGCGTTCACCTTCGACATGTCCGCGAAGAGCTTCGGGTCGTGCTTGGCGTTCCAGGTGAGGTTCAGGATCGTGACGAGCGCCACGACCGCGCCGAACCCCATGGACAGGCAGGAGACGAGGAACAGCGTGGGCAGGAGCGCCGTGTGCCAGAGCGGGTGGATCTTGGGGCCGGCGATCAGCATCAGGCCGCCGAGGGAGCTCTGGTGCATCGTGGGGAGCAGGATCGCGAGCGCGATGATGTAGGGCATCGCCTTCGCGAGCCGCGGGCCCCAGGTCTTGCCGATGGCCGCCCAGCGCGGCGAGCGGCTCGCGGCGGCGCCGTCGAGGATCGAGGGCAGCACCTCGATCCACAGCACCGTCACGTAGACGATGACGCAGATGGCGACCTCGAGCAGCGCGGAGCTGAGGTTCCACCAGGGGATCCACGGCAGCAGGTACGAGTTCCAGTACCGGCCGAGCGCGATCATGATCGAGCTGCCGCCCAGCGTGTAGGCGATGGCGCCGACGAGCACCGCCGGCCGCACGAGGCCGTGGTACTGGCCCTTGTTGAGGAGGTAGCAGAGCAGGCCGACCGAGTACGCGCCCGCGCCGATGCCGGTGAAGACGACGACGTTCACCGGCTCCCAGATGCCCCAGGTGAAGCCGTCCGTCATGTTCGACACCGGCCCGACGCCGGCGAAGAAGCGGTAGGCCATCACCACGGCGGCGACGCCGAACAGCGCGAGCAGCACCAGCATCGAGCGGTCGAGCAGGCTCCCGCCGATGGCCTTCGGATGATCGTGGGCGCTCATCTACTTGCCCTCCTCGCGGTGCTCGGCCGCCTCTTCCCTCTTCCGGTTCCGCGCGATGAGCGCGGCCATGCCGAGGTACAGCGCGACCGGCGTGACGCCGTGCAGGTACGGGGCGTGGGAGACGCTCTCCGAGAACGAGGCCTGGGAGCGGTCCGGCAGCTCCGGCAGCCCGAGCTGCGTGAACGAGACGCCCGCGGGGGCGAGGTACAGCACCTGGGTGCCGCCGCCCTCCTTCTCGCCGTAGACGTGCTGCTGGTAGCGCGCGGGGGAGGCGGCGATGCGCCGCTTCGCCTCGGCGAGCAGCTCCTCGCGGCGGCCGTAGACGACCGCCTCGCGGGGGCAGACCTCGCAGCAGGCCGGGTTCGCGATGGAGAGGAGCCCCTCCTGCTTCGGGTCGGCGCGGTGCCGGCACAGCTCGCACTTCACGATGAGCGGGAACGCGTCGAACCACTCGAACTTCGGCACGTTGAACGCGCAGCCGATCTGGCAGTAGCGGCAGCCGACGCAGGTGTTCTTGTCGTAGACGACGATGCCGCTGCCGGCGCGCTCGCCGGGGAGCTTCTTCTTCCCCTCGCCCTCCTTGTGGAGGGCGCCCATCATGCAGACCGACACGCAGGACGGGTCGACGCAGTGCATGCACTGCTGCTTCATGTAGGTCGGGCCGTTCGCCGCCTCGACCGCCTTGATGACGTTCTTCGTGCTGCTGTTGAGGTCGCGGGGCGCGTCGTACTGGCCGCCGGTCTCGCCGGTCTCGAGGTCCACCGGCAGCTTGTTGGCGCGCTTGCACGCGCTCTGGCAGGCGCGGCAGCCGACGCACAGGGTGGCGTCGAAGAGCATCCCCACCGCCTGGGGGCGCGGCTCGACGGCTTCTCGAGCGGACGCGGTCCCGGCGAGCGCGGTGGTCGCTCCCGCAACGGCCGCTCCCTTGAGCAGGTCTCGTCGTGAGATGCGCATGGGGGGCTACTCCTTCCCCTCGGTCTTCTCGGAGTCGGCGCTGATCTTCCGCGTCGCGACGACGCCCGCGCCGACGATGGCGCCGACGACGGCGCTGCCCACGCCGACGGCGAGGGCGCTCTTGCCGAGCACCGTGTGGTCGGGGTGGATGGCGGGGTAGGCCATGGGGGCCGTCGGGTTCTGGACGGGCAGGTTCGTGTAGATGGGCACGGTGAAGCCGACGCCCTGCTCGGTGCAGCCGACGCACGGGTGGCCGATGCCGACCGGCCACGCGCCGGGCACCTCGCAGAAGTCGAGCAGCGAGCAGTTGGCGTGGGTCTGGGGGCCCTTGCAGCCGAGCTTGTAGAGGCAGTAGCCGTTGCGGTGCCCCTCGTCCCCGAACGCCTGCGCGAACCGGCCGGCGTCGAAGTGCGGGCGGCGCTGGCAGTCCTCGTGGATGACGCGGCCGTAGGCGAACTTCGGGCGGCCGAGGTCGTCGAGCGCCGGGAGCGTGCCGAAGGTCGCGTACTGCAGCACGGTGCCGAGCAGGTTGTAGGGGTTCGCCGGGCAGCCGGGCAGCGTGACGATCGTCTTGCCCTTCAGGATCTGCGGTGCGCCGGTCGCGCCGGTCGGGTTCGGCGCCGCGGACGGGACGCCGCCCCACGACGCGCACGAGCCGATCGCGATGATCGCGCCGGCCTTGGCGGCGACGGCGTTGAGCGTGTCGATCGCCTTCTTGCCGCCGACCTGGCAGTAGATGCCGCCGTCCTTCTCCGGGATCGCGCCCTCGACGACGAGGACGAACTTGCCCTCGTTCTCGTGCAGGGCCTTCTCGAGCGCCTCCTCGATCTGGCGGCCGGCCGCCGCGAACAAGGTCTCGTGGTAGTCGACCGAGACGAGGTCGAGGATGAGCGCGCCGACGTCCGGGTGGCTCGTGCGGAGCAGCGACTCGGTGCAGCCGGTGCATTCCTGGAAGTGGAGCCAGATGACCGAGGGCTTCCTTCCCTTGGCCACGTTCTCCGCCATCTTCTCGCCGGCCCAGGCCGGGAGGCCCACGGCCGCCGCCGCGGTGGTGCAGACCTTGATGAAGTCACGGCGGGAGACACCCTTGGTCTCCAGGCCGAGCACTTCGGAGCCCATATCGTTCATTCCGTCCTCCGGGTGCCGCGGAGACTGACCGCTCCAATCGAAAATTACAACCTGCTAAAATTCCCCGGCTTTTCGGAAATCGGGCAAACGAAATGTTTGCGTGGCGCTCGTGCGGCAAATGGACGCCGCGCGCTATCGGCGCACCCTTCCGTCGAGCCTGGTGCTTGACCGACGTCACGCGGAACCCGGGTCAAACCCGAAAACGGGCCCGCGAATTGGCCTTTGTGGACTCCGCGAGACAACATTGACGGGATGGCTCCACGTTAAATTTGCGCCAACAATTTTGGGGTGAAAATCGAGGGGAGGCGGCGCGCGCGAGCGGATCGTGTCGAGGAGTCGGTCCGGGTCCCTCGGCGACGGTTCACAGGGCGGCGCGGGCCAGGACGGAAAGTGAATGCGGGAGGCGGCTCACCCGGCGTACGGGTGCGACAAACAGTGAAAGCGCCGGCGACCGGCGAGGGCGCCACGGCCGGAGCCGGGCATCCTCACCGCCGCGCGGCGTACCCGCCGCCGGGGAGGTCAGCGGCCCGCGGCCGGCTCGGCGAGCTCCGGGGCGACGACCGCCCGCGGGACGACCTCGATCGCCGCCAGCGCGTCGAGCTCGGCGTCCGCGGGGGCGGCGGAGAGCGTCTCGAAGCGCCGCGCCGCCGGGAGCACCCGCGCCTCGAGGGAGCCGACCGCGCGGTTGTACGCCTCGACGGTGCCGCCCAGCGCCCGCCCGAGCCGGGCGAAGTGGCCGCCGAGATCGGCGATCCGCTTGTACAGCTCGCGGCCGAGCGCGCCGACCGCCTCGGCGTTCTCGGCGACCTGGGCCTGGCGCCAGCCGTACGCCACGGCCTTGAGGAGAGCGATGAGCGTGGTCGGCGTCGCGATGATGACCTGCCGCTCCACGCTCGCCTCGAGGAGCGAGGGGTCGGCCTCCAGCGCCGCCGCGTAGAAGCTCTCGCCGGGGAGGAACAGCACCGCGAACTCCGGCGCGGGCCGGAGCCGCTCCCAGTAGGCCTTGCGCCCGAGCTGCTGCACGTGCTCGCGGAGCTGCCGGGCGTGATCGGCGAGGTGCGCGCGCCGCGCGCCGTCGTCCTTGGCCTCGATCGCCTCCAGGTACGCCGCGAGCGGCGCCTTGGCGTCGACGACGACGTTGCGCCCGCCCGGGAGGTGCACGACGAGATCGGGGCGCAGCCGGCCCTCGTCGCCGTCCACCGTGGCCTGCTCCTCGAAGTCGCAGCGGTCGAGCATGCCCGCGAGCTCGACGACGCGGCGGAGCTGCAGCTCGCCCCAGCGGCCGCGAGCCTGCGGGGCGCGGAGCGCCTTCACGAGGTTCGCCGCCTCGCCGCGGACCTGCGCCTGCGCCTCGGCCACCTGCCGGAGCTGCTCGGTGAGCGCGCCGTACGCCCCCTCGCGAGCCCGCTCGATCCCGCGCAGCTCGCCGTCGAGCTTGCCGAGCGCCTCGCGGACGGGGGCGACGAGCGCCGCGATCGCCTCCTCGCGCCGGGCGAGGTCGCCGTCGGCCGCCGCGCGCTCGCGGCCGAGGGCGGCGCGCGCGAGCTCGAGGAAGGAGGCGCTCGAGGCGCGGAGCGCGTCGGCGGAGAGCGCCTTGAAGGCGTCGGACAGGCGCGCGCGCGCGTCGTCCACGAGCGCCCGCTTCTCCTCGGCGCCGGCCCGCTCGGCGGCGAGCGTCGCCTCGAGCTCGGCGATGCGCACGGCCCGCTCGGCCGCGCGCCGCGCCTCGCCGCTCCGCGCGAGGAAGCCCAGGGCGGCGCCGAGCGCGACGCCGAGTGCGAGGAGGAG
The DNA here is from genome assembly GCF_022690805.1 of Anaeromyxobacter sp. SG66. Taxonomy (NCBI): domain Bacteria; kingdom Pseudomonadati; phylum Myxococcota; class Myxococcia; order Myxococcales; family Anaeromyxobacteraceae; genus Anaeromyxobacter; species Anaeromyxobacter sp. SG66. Next base: position 4,783 of record NZ_JALCZC010000065.1, on the reverse strand, counting down.
GAGACCCGTCGAGTCCATGTGGGAGAGCCTACTCCCGCGGTCTGTCCGCCCCGTTCGCCTGCGCGGCGCAGGAGGTCGCCCCGAGGTAAAAGGACCGGACCCCATGGAGGACCCCTCGATGCGCCTCGCCGCCCGATCCCTCGCCACCGCACTCTCCGTCGCAGCGCTCCCCGCCGCCGCCGCGCCCCGCGCGCTGCCCGGCGCCGCCGACCTCCGGCGCGCCGACGCGCGCTACGCGCCGGTGGACCTCCGCCTCGATCTCTCCAGGCTGCCCGAGGGCGAGCGGCGCGCGCTCGCGCGGCTCGTCGAGGCGGCGCAGGTGATGGACGCGCTCTTCCTGCGACAGGTCTGGGCCGGGAACGAGCCGCTCCTCCTCGCGCTCTCCCGGGACCGCTCGCCGCTCGGCGCCGCGCGGCTCGCCGCGTTCCTCCGCAACAAGGGGCCGTGGGACCGGCTCGACCACGGCGCGCCGGCGTTCCTGCCCGGCGTGCCGGAGAAGCCGGCCCAGGCGAACTTCTACCCGGCCGGCGCGACGAAGGAGGACGTCGAGCGGTGGCTCGCGGGGCTCGCCCCGGAGGCGAAGGCCGCGGCGACGGGGTTCTTCACGACGGTGCGCCGCGCCCCGAATGGCGGCTTCGTCGCGGTGCCGTACGCGCTCGAGTACCAGGGCGAGCTCGCCCGCGCGGCGGAGCTCCTCCGCGAGGCGGCGGCGGCCACCGCGGACGCCGGCCTGCGCAAGTTCCTCGAGGCGCGCGCCCAGGCGTTCGTCTCGAACGACTACTACGCCTCGGACGTGGCCTGGATGGAGCTCGACGCGGCGGTGGATCCCACCATCGGGCCGTACGAGGTCTACGAGGACGGCTGGTTCAACGCCAAGGCCGCCTTCGAGGCGTTCATCGGCGTCCGCGACGACGCCGAGACCGCGAAGCTCCAGCGCTTCGCGGCGGAGCTGCAGGGCATCGAGGACGTGCTCCCGATCGACGCGGCGATGAAGAACCCGAAGCTCGGGGCGATGGCGCCGATCCGGGTGGTGAACGAGCTGTTCGCGGCGGGCGACGCGATGCACGGCGTGCAGACCGCCGCCTACAACCTGCCGAACGACGAGCGCATCGTCCGCGAGATGGGCTCGAAGCGCGTCATGCTGAAGAACGTGCAGGAGGCCAAGTTCCGGAAGGTGCTCGTGCCGCTCGCCGGTCTCGCGCTCTCGCCGGCCGACCGCGCCGCCGTCGCGTTCGACCCGTTCTTCACCCACATCCTCATGCACGAGCTCCTGCACGGGCTCGGGCCGCACGAGATCACCGTCGCCGGCCGCAAGACCACCGTCCGCGCCGAGCTCGGCGACACCTACAGCGCCCTCGAGGAGGCGAAAGCCGACGTGGCCGGGCTCTTCGCGCTCCGGAAGCTCCTCGACGAGGGGAAGCTCGACCGCGCCATGGAGCGGACGCTCTACCCGACCTTCCTCGCCTCCGCCTTCCGCTCCATCCGCTTCGGCGTCGGCGAGGCGCACGGGCGCGGCATGGCGCTGCAGCTCAACTGGCTCCTCGACGCGCGCGCGATCGTCCCGCGCCCGGACGGCACCTTCGCCATCGACGGCGCGCGGATGAAGGAGGCGGTGGTCTCGCTCACGCGCGAGATCATGACCATCCAGGGGAAGGGCGACCGGGCCGCGGCGAAGGCGCTGCTCGAGAAGATGGGCGTGGTGCGGCCGGAGGTGAAGGCCGTCCTCGACCGGCTCTCGAAAATCCCCGTCGACATCGCCCCGCGGTTCGTGACCGCGGAGGAGCTCACCCGGGGCTAGCGCGGGGCGCGCGCCAGGGCCGCCTCGATCGCGCCGAGCGGCGGGGGCTTCGCGAGGTGCTCGTCGAAGCCCGCCTCGGCGGCTCGGCGGAGGTCGTCCGGCAGGGCATAGCCGGTGAGCGCCACGAGGTAGGCGCCGCGCGTCGCCGGGTCGGCCCGGCACGCGCGCGCCACGCCGTAGCCGTCGAGCTTCGGCAGCCCGATGTCGCAGAAGACGACGTCCGGGCACAGGGCGCGGGTGGCCGTCACGGCGGCCTCCCCGTCGTGCGCCACGGCCACCTCGTGGCCGGCGAGGACGAGCAGGTCGTGCAGGGTCTCGGCCGCGTCCACGTTGTCGTCGACCACGAGGACGCGCCGCCGCGCCGCCGTGGCCGGAGGTGCGGGGAGCGGGGCGCGCTCCGCCGGAGCCGCGGCGATGGGGAGGCGGACCACGAACTCGGCGCCCGTCCCGAGGCCCTCGCTGTGCGCGTAGACCTGCCCGCCGTGGAGCTCCGCCAGCCGCCGCACGAGCGCGAGCCCGAGCCCCAGCCCCCCCCGGCTGCGCTCGAGGCTCACCTCCGCCTGGGCGAACGGCTCGAACAGCCGCTCCAGCATCCCGGGTTCCATCCCGATGCCGGTGTCGCGCACGCGGAGGAGCGCGTCCGCGCCGAGCGAGAAGAGCTCGAGCAGCACGTGGCCGCCCGGCGGGGTGAACTTGGCCGCGTTCTGGAGGAGGTTGCCGACGATCTGGGTGAGGCGCGTCGCGTCGCCCGAGATCGGCACCGGCGCGCCGGGGACGTGCACGTCCAGCGCGACGCCCGCCTCCGCGAAGAGCGAGCGGTGGTCGTCGGCGGCGCGCCGGACCACGTCGCCGAGCGACACCGGCGCCGTGCGGAGCTGGATCTTGCCGCGCGAGATGCGGGTGAGGTCGAGCAGGTCGTCGACGAGCCGCGAGAGGTGCCCGAGCTGCCGCTGCAGGACCGCGCGGGCCCGCCGCGCGGGCTCGGCGCCGGGATCGGTCCGGTCGAGCACGTCGAGCGCGTTCCGCATCGGCGCGAGGGGGTTCCTGAGCTCGTGCGAGAGCACGGCGAGGAACTGGTCCTTGCGCCGATCGGCGGCGACGAGGGCCTGCTCCGCGTGCTTTCGCTCGGTGACGTCCAGGGCGATGCCGCGGACGCGCACCGCCTCCCCCGCTGCGTCGTACTCGGCGCGGCCGATCTCCCAGAGCCAGCGCTCGCCGAGGGCCGGATGGTGGATGCGGAACTCGGCGCTGTACTCCTCGCCGTGCTTCACCGCCTGCGAGAGCGCGCTCTGGGCGACCGGCGCGTCCTCGGGCACCATCCGCCGCTCCCAGGCCGCGATGTCCGGCCCGCGCGCCGCGAGCGCCGTGCCGAACAGGGCGTGGCACTCGGGGGACATCCACGCCGTCCGGGCGACGAGGTCGAGCTCCCAGACGCCCGCGTGCGCCGCGCGCTGCGCGAGCCGGAGCAGCGCCTCGCTCGCGCGCAGGTTCTCCTCGATGCGTCGGCGCGCGGTGATGTCGTGAACCGTCGCGACCGTCCGGAACGGGCGCTCGTTCGCGTCCCGCAGCACGGTCCCGGTCACCACCACCCACGCGATCTGCCCGTCCTTCCGGACGTAGCGCTTCTCGATGGTCCAGCCGTCGGTCTCGCCGCGCAGCGCCGCCGTGATGGCGGCCGCGTCGCGGGCGCGGTCGGCCGGGTGGGTCAGGTCGGCGACGCCGCGCTCGAGCAGCTCCTCGACCGAGTAGCCGGTGATCTCGCAGAAGCGCCGGTTCACGCGGACGAAGCGGTTCCGAGCGGGATCCCCCATGGCCTTGCCGCTCCCGGCGAGGTCGAAGATCGCGCGGAACTCCCGCTCGGTGGGGATGAGCTCGGAGGGGGTGCCGTCGTCGAGCGGCTCGGGGGGAGAGGTCCTCCCGGTGGTGGCTTCCAGCGGCGAGCGCCTCGGCACGATCACTCCGGTACGGGTCCTTCGAGAGCGCGGATGTTACCGCGCGCGCCGGGGCGCGACGACCGCAGCCGCGCGGCCCCGTTGGGCCCCGCTCACCCCGGTCTCACGCATTCGGGGGCGCGCGCGGACCTCCTCGGGTCGAGTCCGCGCGGCCCCGCCAGCGCTGCACCTCAGCGCTTCCCGGACCGCCCCTCGCCGCGCGGCGGGGAGCCCGCGCTGGAGGCCGGCGCGCCCTTGCCGCCGAGCAGCGCGAGCCGCCGCCGCGCGAGGACGTGCGCGCCCGAGGGGTCCTCCGCGCCGTCGACGAGGTCCGGCTGCACGCGCGCGTACGCCGCGCGCGCCGCCTCGGGGAGCGCGAAGCCCTCGGCGATCCGCCCGGCGACGAACCAGTCGGAGCCCTCGAGCGGGCGCCCGTCGTCGAGGGAGCGGAGGAAGACGTCGCGCGCCTCGGCGGGACGGCCGAGCTCGGCGTACACGGCCGCGAGGGTGTTCAGCGCGGCGTGGTCGCCCGGGGCGCCCTCGACCGCGCGGCGCGCCCAGGCGAGCGCCTCGGCCGAGGCGCCGCCGCGGAACAGCTCGAGCCACGCGCCGTCGTTGTAGACGACGGGGGTCGCGCGGCCGGTCTCGACGAGCCGCCGGAACCCGCGCGCGGCACCGTCGCGATCGCCGAGGAGGAGGCGCGAGCTCGAGGCGAGCGCGAGCACCTCCGCGTCGTCCGGGAGGCGCGCGAGCATCGCCTCGGCCGCGCGGGAGAGATCCGCGCCGCGCCCGAGCCGCCGGAGGGCCCAGGCCTTCGCCGCGAACCCCTCGTGCGAGGCGGGCGCCTCGGCGAGCAGCGCGTCGGCGGCCGAGAGCACCGCCTCCGGCCGGTCGCCGTTGCGGTGCGCCTGCGCGAGCGCGACGAGCACCGCTCGCCGCGCCGCCGGCTCCCGCGCGTCGCGGGCGGCGGTGAGGATCTCGACTCCGCCCGGGTCGCCGTCGGCGAACGCGGCGAGCGCCGCCGCGGCGAGCCGCGCGTGGGCGGCATCGAGCG
>NZ_JALCZC010000064.1:0-23424 GCF_022690805.1 Anaeromyxobacter sp. SG66 | reverse complement strand
GCGGCGGCGGCGCCCGCGGCGACCGCCACGGCCGCGCCGAGCGAGGCGCCGCCGGCTCCCGCCGCCGGGCTGCACGAGCCCTGCCCGGAGACCGGGTGCGCGACCGGGCAGACCTGCGTGGAGTACTGCGGCATCGCCGGCTGCGGGCCGGGCAGGCCGACGTTCCGGACCTGCGAGATCCGCTGCGAGACGAGCGCCGAGTGCCCCCAGGGCCTCACCTGCGGCACGATCGCGGACGGCCCCGGGCGCGTGTGCACGCTCTCGCGACCTCCGCTCTAGCGGCGCGCCGCGCGAGAGGGGCGGGATGCGCAGGTTCTCCGCATGGAAGCGACTGCACTCCCGCGCAGGCTGGCGCTCGCCCAGGGCGCGTACTGGGTGGCGACCGGGATCTGGCCGATCGTCCACCTCCGAAGCTTCGAGGTCGTGACCGGGCCGAAGCAGGCGGGCTGGCTCGTGAAGACGGTCGGCGCCCTCATCGCGGCGGTGGGCGGGACGCTCGTCCTGGCGGGGGCCCGGCGCCGCGTGACGGAGGAGATCGCGTTCCTCGGCGCCGCGTCCGCGGCGGCGCTCGGCGGCGCCGGCGGCTGGTACGCGGCGCGCGGGCGGATCCGGCGCATTTACCTCGCGGACGCCGCGCTGGAGGCGCTCACCGTCCTCGGGTGGTCACTCGCGTGGCCGGAGACCCGCGGGCGCGCCGCCCCGGGGCGGCGTGGAGCCGGGGAGTTCCGCGCGCGCGTCATCCCCATCGAGCGGAGCGAGGCGGTCCCGGAGATCTAGGTCGTCGCGTACGGCGGAGGATCGTCGCCGAGCTGTCCTGACCCGGCGGCGGCCGGCTCAGCGCAGCTCCACCTCGAACCCGAGCCGCCGCGCAGACTCGAGCAGGTCGTCCGTCGGCTGCACCTTCGCCGGAACCGAGACGGTCGTCTCGCTCTGCTCCGGGACGACGGCGCGCACGGTGACCGTGCAGGTGCCGGGGTTGCGGGCGAGGAGCGCCTTCAGGTCGGTCGCGCGCTCCTTCGAGAGCCGCTCCGCGTCGATGCGGAGCGCGATCTCGGAGGTCTTCTGCTTGCGCACGAGCGAGAGCGGCTCGATGTCGATGGCGGTGATCTCCGCCCGCGGGTTCTCCTCCTCGCGGTTGTTGATGCGGACCTCGCCGTGGACGAGCAGCGGCTCGTCGGACTTGCAGAAGACCTCCCAGTCCGTCCAGCCCTTCTGCGCGGGCCGCTGGCCGGTCGCCGGGCGCGAGGCCCAGCACACCACCTCGACCGTGCCGGTGAGATCCTCGAGCGTGAGGAAGCCGAAGCGCGTGCCCTTCTCCTTGTTCATCCGCTCGCGCACCGCCGCGACGACGCCCACGACGGAGACCTTGTCGCCGTGCCGCTTGTTCGCGACCGCGGCGCAGGTCGTCGAGGCGTACCGTCGGACCTCCTTCTCGTAGCCCTGCAGCGGGTGGCCGGTGAGGTAGAAGCCGAGCGCCTCCTTCTCCAGCGCGAGCCGCACGCGCTCCGGCCACTCCTCGACGGTGAGCTCGCCGATGACGTCGCCGGGCCGCGGGTAGCGCGGCTTCTGCTCGACCTGCGCGGCGGGGAGGGCGCCGAACAGGCTCGCCTGGCCGGAGGCGCGATCGGCCTGCGCGGAGGCGCCGGCCGCGAAGGCGGAGTCGATGCCGGCGAAGAGCTGCCAGCGCGGCACGCCCTCGAAGTCGAGCGCGCCGGACTTCACGAGCGCCTCGACCACCTTCTTGTTGATCTTCTTCGAGTCCACGCGCGAGGCGAGGTCGTAGAGGCTCTTGAACGGCCCGCCCTCCGCGCGCGCCTCCAGGATGGCCTGCACGGCGGAGTCGCCCACGCCGCGCACGGCGCCCAGGCCGAAGCGGATCCGGCCCTTGGAGTTTTTGCCGGGGCGGCCCTCGCTTCGCCCACTTCCCCCCGCCTCCAACGGGCCGAACGCGCCGAAGTCCTTGAAGGACTCGTTCACGTCCGGCGGGAGCACCTCGATCCCGTCGGCGCGCGCCTCGGAGATGTGCAGCACGACCTTGTCGGTGTTCGACGCCTCGCTCGAGATGAGCGCGGCCATGAACTCGACCGGATAGTGCGCCTTGAGCCAGGCGGTCTGGACGGTGAGGAGCCCGTACGCGGCGGAGTGCGACTTGTTGAAGCCGTACGCCGCGAACTTCTCCATGAGGTCGAAGATGCCGCCGGCGACCTTCTCGTCCACGCCGCTCTTGACGGCGCCCGCGAGGAAGCCGACGCGCTCCTTGGCCATGACCTCGGCCTTCTTCTTCCCCATCGCGCGGCGAAGGAGGTCCGCCTGTCCCAGCGAATAGCCCGCCAGGACCTGCGAGATCTGCATCACCTGCTCCTGGTAGACGATGACGCCGTAGGTCGGCTCCAGGACCGGCTCGAGCTTGGGGTGGTCGTAGACCACCTTCTCGCGGCCGTGCTTGCGGTCGATGTAGACGTCCACCATGGTGCGGCCGTCCTCGAGCTTCTGGTCGAGGGGGCCGGGCCGGTAGAGCGCGCCCGCGGCGATGACGTCCTCGAACCGCGAGGGCTTCATCTTGATCACCATCTCGGTGAAGCCCGAGGACTCCATCTGGAACACGCCGGCGGTGTCGCCGCGGCTGATGAGCTCGTAGACCTTGGGATCGTCGATGGGGATGTCGGCGGCGGTGAAGTCCTTCATCTCCGGGTGGTTCTGCTTCACCATCCGGAGGGCGTCGTCGATGACGGTGAGGGTCTTGAGGCCGAGGAAGTCGAACTTCACGAGGCCCGCCGCCTCGACCTCCTCCTTCGCGAACTGCGACACCAGCATCTCGGACTTGTCGTCCTTGTACGCCGGCACGTACTCCCAGAGCGGCTTGTCCGCGATGACGACGCCCGCGGCGTGGAGCCCGGCCTGGCGGTTCAGGCCCTCGAGGCTCATCGCGATGTCGAGCAGGTCCTTGGTCGTGACCGTCTGCTGGACGCCCTTTTCGTCGACCCACTGCGAGATGACGGTCGGCTTCTTGTAGAGCTCCTCCAGCCGCGGCTCCGCCGGCAGCTTGTCGCTGCCGAACACGAGCTCCTTGAGCGGCGGCGTCTTGCCCTGGACGGGGTCCGGGACGAGCTTCGCGATCTTGTCGCCCTCGGCGAAGGGCAACCCCATCACGCGGATGACGTCGCGGATGACCGAGCGCGCCTTGAGCGAGCCGAAGGTGATGATCTGGCCGACGTTGTCCTTGCCGTACTTCTCGCGGACGTAGTCGATGACCTCGTCGCGCCGGTTCTGGCAGAAGTCGACGTCGAAGTCGGGCATCGACACGCGCTCCGGATTGAGGAACCGCTCGAAGAGCAGGTTCCAGCGGAGCGGGTCGAGGTCGGTGATGCGGAGCGACCAGGCGACGATGGAGCCCGCGCCCGAGCCGCGGCCGGGGCCGACCGGGATCTGGTGCTGCTTCCCCCAGTTGATGAAGTCCTGGACGATGAGGAAGTAGCCGCTGAACCCCATCTTCTTGATGACGCCGAGCTCCATCTCCAGCCGCTGCCGGTAGGCGTCGCGGTCGTGCGGGTACTTGCCGTCGATCTCGCGGAAGCGCGCGTCGAGCCCGTCCTTCGCGAGCTTCTCGATCCAGGCCTCCTCGGAGACGCCGTCGGGGAGCTGGAAGCGCGGGAGGAAGGACTTCCCGAGCTGCAGCTCGACGTTGCACAGCTCTGCGATGCGGAGCGTGTTGTCGATCGCCTCGCGGTAGTCCGGGAGCGCCGCGACCATGTCGTCGGGCGACTGGATGAAGAGCCCGTCGGTGTCGTGGCGCAGGCGCTTCGGATCCTGGAACGTCTTGTTGGACGCGATGCACATGAGGACCTCGTGCGCCTTCGCGTCCTGCCGGGAGACGTAGTGGGCGTCGGCGGTGGCGACGAGCGGGATGCCCTCGTCGCGCCCGAGCTGCGCGAGCTTGGCGTTCACGTCGAGCTGCTCGCGCATCCCGTTCGACTGGACCTCGAGGAAGAACGAGTCGGGCTCGAAGATGTCGCGGTACTCGCGCGCGACGCGCCGCGCGCCGTCCATGTCGCCCTGCCGGGCGAGGCGCGGCACCTCGCCGGCGAGGCAGGCGGTCATCCCGATGAGGCCCTTCGAGTGGTCGCGCAGGAGCTGCTTGTCGATGCGCGGGTCGTAGTAGAAGCCCTCGGTGAAGGCCTTGGAGGAGAGGAAGCGGAGGTTCGCCCAGCCCTCGGCGTTCTTCGCGAGGAGGATGAGGTGGCGGCCGATGCGCTCGGAGCGGTCGTGCCGGCCCTTCTCGCCGGCGACGTACGCCTCCATGCCCATGATGGGCTTCACGCCGGCTTCCTTCGCCTTCTTGTAGAAGTCGACCGCGCCGAAGAGGTTGCCGTGGTCGGTCACGGCGACGCTCTTCATGCCCTTCGCCTGGACGGTCTTCAGCAGGTCCTTGATGCGGATCGCGCCGTCGAGGAGGGAGTAGAGCGTGTGCAGGTGCAGATGGACGAAGTCGGTGCCGGGCATCGAGCGCTGGGTTGTAGCAGGGGGGGCTGACGCCTGCCAGGCAGCGCAACCCCGCGTTGAGTAAGCAGGTTTTATCGTCGGCCCGCGGCGGGCGCCGGCGGCGCGCGCGGCCCGGGGCGGCGCGCGCGGGGATCCCCGGTCTCGCCGGCTCGGTCCCGCGTCCCCGATCCGATTGCGCGTGCCCGTCGACGGCATCCCGTCTACAACTGCGGCCACAGGAGAAGATCATGCCCGTCAGCCCGAAGCGGAAGAAGAAGGGAAAGCCCGTGCACCGTGCGCAGCCTGCGGCTGCGGACGCCACGGCAGAGGGCGCGTCGGCGTCGCCCGACGTCGCGGAGCATCAGAGGAACGTCGAGCGTCGCGTCGGGAAGCCGCGGAATCCGTTCGTCGAGAAGCAGGGCCCCCGGGCCTCGCAGCGCGGACGCTGACGGTCGATCGGGACCCCCCGCGTCCGCGAGGTTCGCGGCCGGGGGCGCGCGCGTCCAGGCAGCTCGGCAGGGAGGCTCACTCGAGCGGGATCCGGCTCCCTGCGAGGAACCCGGCGACCGCTGCCGGGCCGCCGAGGAATGTTGCCGTCATCCCGGACACGTCCCGCTGGCGCGCGTCGAGCCCGCGCGCCGCGAGCGCGCGGGAGAGGGTCTCGCGCGCGGTGTCGTGAAGCGCCTTCTGCAGCGTATCCATGGCCACGAGCCCCGGCTCGTCCTCCGCGAGCTCGCCGAGGGCGCGGCGACACTCGGCGGGATCGAGCGAGCTGATGCTGCGGCAGGCGAGCGGCCTCGCCGCGTGGATGGCGCACCGCCCGGCCGCGTCCGCGAGCGGGCACGCGATGCGGCCCGAGATGCGCTCCCGGTCCTCGAGCCACCGGACGCGGTCGTGGAACGCGCGGAGCCTCGCCGCGAGCGCGGACAGCTCGCCCGCCGGGACGTCTCGCCGGAGGAGCGCCGCCGCGACCGCCCCCTCGATCGCGAGCGTCCCGACGTTCACCGTGCAGCACGCCGCGCACCCCGGACCGCACGCGGGGGCGGGGCTGCCCGCAGGACGACCGGACGCGAGCTCCTCCTCGACGATCGCCCACACCCCGCCGAGCAGCTCGGCGAGGTCGGCCTCGTCGCGCGCCCGCGCGAGCGACGCCGCAGCGAGGGAGGCGACGCGTTCCTCGCAGCGGGCGACGGGGTCGTGGAGCATGGCTTTGGCGGCATTGTCGGCGGCGGCGGCGAGCGCGGGAAGGGCGAGGACGGGGCGTGCCGGGGGAAACGCCGGGTTCGCACGCGGGGTGACGCGGGCGGCCCCACGCGTCCGCGCGCGCGGCTGCGCTCCGCCCGCGCGGGGCAGCTCGCGCGACCGGATCCGCCTTCGCGCGTGCCGCGGCTACGACCGCAGCCGCCCCGCCTTCCGGTCGGCCTCGAGCCGCACGTAGATCGCGTGAAGCTGCGGATCGGTCTCCGCGAGCCGCCGGATCCCCGCCGTGCGGCGCCAGAACCAGATCCCCCACGTCGCGACGGCGCCTGCGAGCACCACCGCGAGCGCGACCCAGCGCAGAGACTCGCTCCCGCCGCGGCCGATGCGCTCCAGGAGGCGCGCGCCCTGCGTCACCCCGATCGCGACGGCGAACAGCGTGCCGCCCCCCGCGAGCTTGCGGACGGACGCGTGGGTGTTCTGCTTCGCCACGGTGAGCGTCGGGTCGAGGATCACCGCGGAGCGGAAGGCGAGCGCGGCGTCGCGCGTCCGCTTCTGCGCGTTCAGCGCGACGCCGAGGTTGTTGAGGGTGGCGGCGCGCTCCGGATCGAGGGCGAGGCTCTCCCGGTAGTGCCGCTCGGCGCGCGCAGGATCGCGCGCGAGGCAGAGGTCGCCGAGCTGCGCGTGGTAGCTGGCGTCCTCCGGGTCGAGCTCGACCGCGCGCTCGGCGGACTCGCGCGCCTCGGGGAGGGCCTTCATGGCCTCGAGGACGACCGAGCGCACGTAGTGCGCCGGCGCGAGGTCCGGGGCGAGGCGGACCGCCTCGTCCGCGGCGGCGCGCGCCTCGTCGCCGCGCCCCATCGCGGAGAGCGCGAGCGCGCGGAGCCGGTGGAGCCACTCGGAGTCCGGCGTCGCGCCGATCCCCGCCTCCGCCGTCCGGAGCGCCTCGTCGTGCGCGCCGCGCTGGAGCTGCACGCGCGCGAGCAGCGCGTGGCCCTCCTCGGCGGCGGGATCCGCGGCGAGCGCACCGCGCGCGGCGCGCTCCGCCTCGTCCAGGCGACCGAGGTCGAGCGCGGCGCGCGCCCGCCCGATCAGCCCCTGCAGCCCCGGCGCGCTCATGCGAGCTTGATCGCCTTTAGGTGCTCGAGGAGGTCGTCGTAGGCGCCCCCCTCGTTCGCGTAGATCGCGTGGTTGCGCGCCACCTCGAACCAGGCGCGCGTGGAGGGCTTCACGTCCTTCGCGGCGCGCGCGAGGAGCGCGTCGTCGATGGGCTGCTCCGCCTTCCTCTTGCGGGTCGCCTCGATCGCGAGCTCGGTGGCGGCCTCCACCAACGCGGAGAGGTCCGCGCCGCTGAAGCCGTCGGTCATGCGCGCGACGCGCGCGAGGTCGGTGCCGCCCGCGACGGGCCGCTCCCCGAGCTTCAGCTCCAGGATGCGCTGCCGCGCCTCCGCGTCCGGCGGGGGGACGAAGGCCAGCCGGTCGAAGCGGCCGGGCCGGCGCAGGGCCGGGTCGAGGTCCCAGGGGTGATTCGTGGCCGCGAGGAAGAACACGCCCTCGTTCCGCGACGCGAACCCGTCCATCTCCGAGAGGAGCTGGTTCACGAGGTTCCGCCCGGCGGTGCCGCGCAGCTGCGAGCGGCGCTGCCCGAGGGCGTCCACCTCGTCGAAGAACAGCACGGTCGGGGCGCGGCGCCGGGCGTTCTCGAAGAGCTCGTGGAGCCGCCGCTCGCTCTCGCCGAACCACATGTCGAGCACCTGGGACAGCCCGACCTCGGTGAAGCGCGCGCCGATCTCGCCGGCGAGCGCTCGGGCGAGGAAGGTCTTCCCGCAGCCGGGCGGCCCGTAGAGCACCATCCCGCCGCCGATCTTCTTGCCGAAGCGGCGGTACGTCTCGGGATCGCGCAGCGGCCCGAGGAAGCTCCGCTCGAGCCGGGCCTTGAGCTCGTCCATCCCGCCCACGTCGGCGAACGCGACGGAGGGAGGCGCGTCGTCCTCGATCGGCTCGCCGTCGCTGGAGAGGAGGCGGAGGTTCGGTCCGCCCGCGAGCCGCTCGCCGCGGGACGGCGTCTCTTCCTCGTCGTCGTCCTCGTCCTCCTCGTCGACGTCACCGCGGGCGTCGGGCACGCGGACGGCCGGGGAAGGGGTGGAAAGCGGCGTCGCGGGCGAGGGCGGGCCCGCGAGCGCCTTCGCCGCGAGCCGGTACGCGGCGGCGCGGCCGGGGGCGCCGGCGGCCTCGGCCGCACGGGCCGCGCCGTCGAGGAGCGGCCCCGAGCCGGGCGCGAGCCGGAGGCCGGCCTCGAGCTCGTCGAGCGCCTCCCGCGGCGCGCCGGATCCGAGGAGGTGCTCCCCGAGCGCGGCGCGCAGCTCGGCGGAGTCGTTCGCCGCGATGGCCGCGCGGAGCGCGAGCACGACGGGATCACTGGTCACGGTGCGATGCTACTCGCTCGGCCGCTCGCTTTGGAACCCGCGTGCTCGCTCATGGCGTGGCGCAGCGGGCCATGCCGCTGCCGCGCACACCCGCTCACGCCGGCGCCAGGAACGCGCGCGGGTCCGCCCGCCCCGGTGCGCGTTCTCGCCGTCGCCCCCAGGTCCGAAAACGGCCAGACGCCGTCCGCGCGAGCGGCTAGACAGGGGGCGTGATCCTCGACGCCGACACCTGCTTTGGCGCGCTGACCGCGCGGGACCCCCGCTTCGACGGCCGCTTCTTCGTGGGCGTCCGGACGACCGGCGTCTACTGCCGCCCGGTGTGTCCGGCGCGCACGCCGCGCCGCGACCGCTGCGTGTTCTTCGCGCGCGCGGCGGAGGCGGAGCGCGAGGGCTTCCGCGCCTGCTTCCGCTGCCGGCCGGAGCTCGCGCCCGGGGGTGGCCCGGTGGACGCGGTCCCGCGCCTCGTGTCCGCGGCGGCCGCGCGGATCGGGGAGGGCTTCCTCAACGAGGCCTCGGTGGACGACCTCGCCGCGGCGCTCGGCGTCACGTCCCGCCACCTGCGCCGGGCGGTGGCCGCCGAGCTCGGCGTCACCCCGATCGAGCTGGCGCAGTCGCGTCGGATGGCGCTCGCGAAGCAGCTCCTCCACGACACCGCGCTCCCGATGGCCGAGGTGGCCTTCGCCGCCGGGTTCTCGAGCCTGCGCCGGTTCAACGCGCTCTTCCAGCAGCGCTTCGGCCGCCCGCCCTCGGCGATCCGGCGCGCCCACGGCGACGGCGCCGCGACGAGCTCGCTCGTCCTCCGCCTCGACTTCCGCCCGCCGCTGGACTGGGAGGCGCTGCTCGGCTTCCTCGCCGCGCGCTGCACGGCGCGGGTGGAGCAGGTGGAGGGCGGCGCCTATCGCCGGACGGTGCGCCTCGGCGGGCGGAGCGGCTGGGTCTCCGTGACGCGCGACCCGGGACGGCCGGCCCTGCGAGCCGAGGTGTCGCTCTCGCTGGCGGGCGCGCTCATGCCGCTCGTGGCCCGGCTGCGCGGGCTGTTCGATCTGGACGCACGGCCCGACGCGGTCGCGACGTGGCTGCGGCGCGATCCGGTCCTCGCGCGCTCCGTCCGTCGTCGCGAAGGCCTGCGGGTCCCGGGGGCGTTCGACGGGTTCGACGCCGCGGTGCGCGTCGTCGTGGGACAGCAGGTCAGCGTCGCCGCGGCGACCACGGTGGCCGGGCGGCTCGCCGCCGCCCTGGGCGAGCCCGTCGAGACGCCGTTCCCGGGGCTCGACCGGCTCGCCCCCACGCCGGAGGCTGTGGCCGCGGCCGGGATCGACCGGATCGCCGGGGTCGGCATGCCCGGGGCACGCGCCCGGACGATCCTGGCGCTGGCGGAGGCGGTGGCCGGCGGCGGCCTCGCGCTGCACCGCGGCGCCGACGTAGAGGCCGTACGGTCGGGGCTCCTCGAGCTGCCCGGCGTGGGCCCCTGGACCGCCGAGGTGATCGCCATGCGCGCGGCCGGCGATCCCGACGCGTTCCCTGCCGCGGACCTCGGCGTGCTCCGCGCGCTGGGCACTGCCTCGGCCCGGGTCGCCGAGGTGCGCGCCGAGGGCTGGCGCCCGTGGCGCGCCTACGCGGTGATGCACCTGTGGACCCCGGCGACGAAAGGAGCGGAGAGATGACCTTGCGTGAGCGGGTGATGGAGAGTCCGGTGGGCAGGCTGCGGCTCCTGGCGGACGGGGACGCCCTCGTGGCCGTGTACATGGAGGATCAGGGCGGCGCGCCGGTGCTCGCCGCGGAGGACGGCCGGGGAGACGCCCTGCTCGAGCGGGCGTGCCGGCAGCTCGAGGGCTGGTTCGCGGGAGAGCGGACCACCTTCGACCTCCCGCTCCGCCCCCGCGGCACGCCGTTCCAGCTCGAGGTGTGGCGCGCGCTCGCCGAGATCCCGTTCGGCGAGACGAGGACGTACGGCGAGATCGCCGCTCGCCTGGGCGCGCCCTCGGCGGCGCGGGCGGTGGGCGCGGCCAACGGTCGTAATCCCCTCGCCATCGTGATCCCGTGCCACCGGGTGATCGGCGCGGGCGGTGCGCTCACCGGCTACGCCGGCGGGGTCGAGCGGAAGCGTTGGCTGCTGGAGCACGAGCGGGCGGCGCGCCCCTCGTCCTGCTCAGGACAGTGACGGCGGCTCGGCAGACGGCTCCAGCTCCAGGTCGCGGGGGGTCACGAGCGTCTCCGGAGCGTGTGCACGGTGGCAGTGACGAGCGCGAGGACCCTCACGGCCACGTTCCAGCCTGGCAGCTGACCCGCGAGGGCTCGGCTGCGTCGAGTCCGTCGCCGGAGGTCACGGCTCCGGGGCCGCTCGCCCGCGCGGCCTCGGCGCGCCCCGGTCCTCCCCGTCGCCGGCGATGGCGCCGCCGAACGTGTCGCACGCGTCGAGCTTCGCGGTGTCGTAGCCGCGGCGGAACCAGCGCGCCCGCTGCTCGGCCGTGCCGTGCGTGAAGCGCTCGGGGTGCACGCTCCCGGTGGTGGTCCGCTGGATCCGGTCGTCGCCGACCGCCGCCGCCGCGCGAAGGCCGGCCTCGAGGTCGCCGGGGTCGAGCTGCCCGCGGTCGGCCACGGTCCGGGCCCAGGCGCCGGCGAGGCAGTCGGCCTGGAGCTCCATCTTCACGGAGAGCGCGTTCTGCGCCGACGGGTCGCGCTCCTGCGCCTCGCGCACCCGGGGGGCGATCCCGAGGACGTTTTGCACGTGGTGACCGACCTCGTGGGCGATGACGTACGCCTGCGCGAGCTCGCCTGGCGCGCCGAACCGGCGCGCGAGCTCGCGATAGAACCCGAGGTCGATGTAGACCTTCTCGTCGAGCGGGCAGTAGAACGGCCCCATCGCCGAGGAGGCGTCGCCGCAGCCGGAGCGCGTCCCGTCCCAGAACAGCACGAGCCGCGACGGGCGGTAACGCCGGCCGAGCTCGCGCGTCCACACGTCCTGGGCGTCGTTGAACGACGCGACGGCGACGTCCTCGAGCGGGGACTCCTCCGCCTTGCGCTGCTCGACCTGCTCGGGGGACGACGGCGCCTCGCCGCCGCCCACCATCGAGAGGAAGTCCTTCCCGAAGATGAGGCTCAGCGCGGCCACGACGAGCGTGCCGCCGAGCCCCAGGCGCAGCCCCGCCCCGCCGAGCCCACGCCGGTCCTCCACGTTCGAGCTGTCCCCCCTGCCGAGACGCATGCGTCCGCCCTCCCTTTCACAAGATGATGACGGAGGGCGGCCCTGGCGGTCGAGCCGTTGCGGGAAGCGTCGCCGGCGCTCGCGGGGATCCGGCGCGGCGGGCGTGTCCACCCGGCCGCGCCGGACCGGCGTCAGTGGACGTGGCGGGCGTCGGCGCCGCGCGCCGGGTCACGCCGGGCCTGCTCCGGAGCGTGAGCGGCCTCGGGCGCGCCCGCGTGGCCGTGCGCGCCGGGCCCAGCCGCGGCGGCCTGCACCCCCTCGACCCAGTGGACGAACGGGACGTAGGCGGCCACCCAGCGGCGGCCGGCGGCCACGTCGTCGGCCGGCGGCTTCTCGGCCGCGAGCCGGCGCCAGCGGGCCTCGAGGCCACCGTGCACGGAGTCCCGGAGGAACGCGTCGATGGCCCTGGGATCGCCCTTCGCGATCGCCTGGTCGACCACCGCCACCGCGGGCTCGACCTCACCCGCGGGCTCGAGGCCGGTGTAGGGCGCGCCCTCGCTGGCGCGGTGGACGCGGACCACGGTCTCGAAGAACCAGCGGTCGGCCACCTCGCGAGCCTCCTTGCCGGCCTTGCGGGCCGCGCGGGTCTTGGCGAAGGCCTCGCGGATCTCGGCCTCGCCGGAGGCCGGCACCCACGCGAGGACGGGGTTCAGCTGGCCCGACTCGAGGGCGGACCGGGCGGCCACGACCACCGGCCCGTCGAGCGTGTCGCAGTGGGCGTGCGCGAGCGCGGGGGAGAGGAGGGCGGACAGGGCGAGCGGCAGCAGCAGCATCGTCTTCATGGGAGTTCTCCTGGGCTTCGAGTACGGGTCAGGTGCCGTCGGGTGGGGGGCGGCGGACGGCGGGCCGCGCTCCGCGGGCGGGGAGCGGCCCCGCGGAGAAACGTCTCGAGCGTGCTCCAGACGCGCTCGGGCAGATCGGCGACGTCGCCGGGCGGCACGGCGCGCGAGTGGGCCAGCGCGAGGAGCGCGCCGAGCACCACGAGCGAGGCCTCCTCGACGCGGAGCCCCTTCGCGAGGGCGCCGCTCCGGAGCGCCTCGGCGATGCAGGCGCGGACGAAGTCCGTGGACCGGGCGCGGAACTCCTCGAGCCGCTCCGCGCCGGCCGCGGGCGCCGCGTGCGCGAGCTCCTCGGAGGCGAAGAGCCGGGCGATGCCGGGGCGGCCGCGGATCACGGCGACGCGCTGGCGGAAGAAGTTGCCGAGCCGCCGGATCGGATCGGCGTCCTGCGGCGGGAAAGCCTCGAACAGGAGCTCACCCACGCGGTCGATGGCCGCGAGGACGATGGCCTCCTTGGTCGGGAAGTGCCGGAACAGCGCCGCGTCGGTGACCCCCACCTCGCGCGCGATGGCGAGCGCGGTGAAGCGGCCGACCCCCTGGCTGGCGATGACGCGCAGGGCGGCGTCGGCGATCTCGCGCCGGCGGTCCTCGGCGGGCTTTCGTTCGCGGAGAGGTTCGGTCGTCCGTGGCATGCCGGGCTTTGTAAGTAAGTACGAACTAACTTGCCAGCCACCGCGCCGATGGGACCCATGAGGTGCGCGCGCCGCCCGTCCTTGCTCCTCCCATGGGACGACGCCATCCTGCGGCCATGGCGGACCCGGCGAGCCTGTCGAGGCGGAGCTACGGACCCGACGCGGCCCGCTGCGAGGTCCTCACCTTCCGCGAGGGGGCCCTCTCGGCCTTCGCGCACGATCTCCTCCTGCGCGTCACCGCGTTCGAGCTCGTCGTGGACCCGGTCGTCCCGTCGGTCGCCGCGCGGCTCGATCCGGCGTCGCTGCGCGTGGTGGGGGCGATGCGCGACGGCCGCCCGCTCGCGGGAGCGCTCCGCGCGACGGACGCGCGGGAGATCGAGGAGGCGATCGCGGCCACGGTGCTGCGCGCGCGGCGCTTCCCGGACATCCGCTTCGCGTCCACGGGCGTCTCCCGGCGCGACGGCGGCGGCTACGACGTCCGCGGCGCGCTCACGCTCGTCGGGGTGACCCGGCCGATCGAGGTCGCGGTGAGCCGCGACGGCGAGCGGCTCGTCGCGGAGGTGCCCCTGCACCAGCCCGCGTTCGGCGTGAGGCCGTACAGCGCGATGCTCGGGACGCTCCGCGTGAAGCCGGACGTCCTCGTGCGCCTCTCCGTGCCCGCCGAAGGCCTCTGACGCCGCCGCCCAAGAATGCGCCGGCGGCCGCCCCCGCGAGGGAACGGCCGCCGGACACTAAGTCACCGCCTCCGGCGAGCCTACTTCGGGAACTTCGGCTGCCAGGTCTCGCCGCTCTCGTTCACCCAGCCCTCGAAGCGGATCTTCGAGTCGACCTTGCGGTCGTCCCAGTAGATGTCGCTCGTGGCGACGTACTTGCGGAGCGCCTCGAGGACCGTCTTGTAGTCGCGGCGGTCCGTCGCCGGGAGCGTCGCGTCGTAGACGCGATCGTTGAGCATCGCGATCGTGGACTTGATCATCAGGTCCTGATCCTTCCTCGGCCACTTCACGAGCACGATGTCGTTGTTCGGGTCGGCGTCGTAGCGGTTCACCTCGAGGATGTACCTCAGGGCCGCGCCCTGCTGGCGCATGTTCTCGCCGTACGACGCGAGCACGTGGTCACGCGCCACGCTGTACGCGAGCGTCTGCTGCGCGGTGTTGAGCGAGCTCCACACCTGCTTGTTGACGATCATCCAGGTGATGAGGAACTGCTGCTGCCAGCCGGGGAAGTGGACGTAGCGGACACCCACCGTGCCCGGGTTGTCGGCGGTGTTGAAGAGCGACGAGACGTCGTCGAGCGGCGTCGCGAACTCGAAGCCCTGGAGGTAGCCCAGCTTCACCGCGTCGACGAGCGAGCCGCCGCCCGGGATGGGCGCGATGAACTTGAGGTTCTTCTGGGGGATGACGCCCCGGGCGACGAGGTCGTCGCAGGCGCGGTTGAGCGTGTACTCGCCGGGCGGGAGGTAGCGGAGCGTCCAGTTCCGCTGGCACAGGCCTTCGAGTCCGATGCCCGCGCGCCCGGGGGCCTCGCCGATGGGCTCGTAGAAGTAGCCGGACAGCTGCTCGGCGTTGCCGACGATCGGGAGGACGACGACGTTCCGGTTGTTGAGGTCGAGGATCGACTGGAGCAGCTCGAGGCCGGAGCGCTGCCCGTCGTCCACGGACTTCCCGAAGAGGAAGCCCAGGTACTCGTCGAAGCCGGGCCCGAACGGCACCCCCGAGTTGAAGAGGAAGCCCCAGGTCTTGTTGAGCTCGCTGCCGGAGTTGTACGCGGCGTCGAAGCCGCCGCCGGCCGCGCCCGCCCCGACGGCGGCGACGATGTCGCCCTTGAACTGCGAGGGGATTGCCGGGATGCCCGGCAGCTTCACGAAGTTGACCCTGCCGGCGGGGCCGAGCGTGAGGTCCGTGATGCTCGCCAGCTTCGCGCCGTAGTCGTCTGCCGGCGGCCCCATGGCCGCGGCGGTGCTGAAGCTTCGGAAGTAGATGTCCGTCGCGAGCGCGGGCGTCGCCGCCAGCGCGAGGACGCCGGCGAGGAGCGCCGTGCCCGCCGCGTGCAGTGGGTTGCGAGTGTTCATGAGGTCCCCTTCAAATGCGTGGTCAAACGCTCGGTGATGGTTCACAGACCGAGGTGATTCGCGGATGGTACAGCGCGCCCCCGGGCCCAGTCGACGTGATCTCGAGCGGGAAAATCGTTTTTCAACGCGGTCGTTTCCGACCCGGTGGACCCGTGTCGGCGAGCGACCGACAGTGAGATTGAGCCGCGCACACGGACGGTGCAAAAGGGGAGCGGTTCATTTGACGCACGCGCTGTCCCCAGCTTAGGGTTCTTCACTCGCTGGAAATCTGCTCCGCCCGGCGAGACGGGCCGGGGGCTCCGTGAGCACGAGCGGCGTTCATCAGAGGTGGCGCGCATGCAGACAGCGGCGAGCACGTCCGGGCGCGAGGCGTCCCCCCGAGTGCTCGAG
Organism: Anaeromyxobacter sp. SG66; assembly: GCF_022690805.1. Taxonomy (NCBI): domain Bacteria; kingdom Pseudomonadati; phylum Myxococcota; class Myxococcia; order Myxococcales; family Anaeromyxobacteraceae; genus Anaeromyxobacter; species Anaeromyxobacter sp. SG66. The sequence continues at coordinate 8,188 of NZ_JALCZC010000064.1, read as the reverse complement.
GCGGCCCGGAGGTCCCGGTTCGGCCTGAGCCTCAAGATCATGGCGATCGCCGGGGCGTCCACGGCGATCGTCGCGATCATCCTGGCGCTGTCCTTCGGTCGCGAGGTGGAGAAGCTCCTCGAGCGGGAGCTGACGAGCCGCGGCCGCCTGGCGGCCCTCACGGTGGCGAACACCTCGGCGAGCCTGATCTTCGCGCAGGACAGGGCGGGGCTCGAGGCGCTCAGCGCGGCGACGCTCGGCGACGTCCCGGGCGCGGCGTACGTCATCGTGCGCGACGAGCGCGGGCGCCCGCTCGCCGAGGCCCTGAAGGACGAGTTCGGCGTCGCCCGGCCGGAGGCGGTGAAGCTCGCGGACCTCGAGCTCGGGACCCGGCTCCTCGAGCGGTCGGTGACCGTGGGGGGCCGCCAGGTCCTCCACGTGGTCGCGCTCGTGACCTTCAAGGCAAAGTCCGACGCGCAGTACCTCGATCCGCTCGGGCTGGAGGAGGCGCTCGGCGCCGGGTCCGCCGGCGACGCCGGCGTGAAGGTGCTCGGCTCGGTGGAGATCGGCTTTCCGTACGCGGACCTGAGGAGCCAGATCGCCGAGGCGAGCCGGCGCGCGCTGGGGCTCGCGTCCGTCGTCTTCGTCGCCTGCCTGCTCGCGATGTTCCCCATCGCGCGCTTCACCACGAAGCCGCTCATGGAGCTCTCCCAGGCCGCCCTCGGGATCGCCGAGGGGGACCTGCGCCAGGAGGTGCGGCGCTCCGGGAGCGACGAGGTCGCGGCGCTGGGGCGCAGCTTCGCGCACATGGTCGCGGAGCTGCAGTCGATGCTCGGCGAGCTCAAGGAGGCCGCGGCGGCGCTGGCGCAGGAGTCCGACGCCATGCTGGGCGCGGCGACGCGGCAGGCCGCCATGGCCGCGCAGCAGTCCGCCGCGGTCGCGGAGATGAACGCCTCGACCCAGGAGATCGCGCAGACCTCGAGCGCGGCCATCGAGCAGGCGGACCGCGTGATCACCGTGACGCAGACGGCGGAGGAGTCGTCGCGCGCCGGCGAGGGCATCGTGGAGGAGGCGGTCGGCAGCACGACGCACGTCGAGCAGCAGGTCTCCGCCATCGCCACGCGCCTCGGCGCGCTCTCGACGCGGGTGGGCGAGATCGGCGACATCATCGGCAAGGTCAAGGACCTCGCCCTCCGCTCGAACGTGCTCGCCCTGAACGCGGCGATCCAGGCGGCCCGCTCGGCGGAGAGCGGCGCGAGCTTCTCCGTGATCGCGCGGGAGATGCGCGCGCTCGCGGAGCAGTCGAGCGCCACCGCCGGCGAGGTCCCGAAGCTCCTCGGGGAGATCGCGGAGAGCAGCGAGGCCGCCGCCGCCGCGACCCAGCAGGGCAGCGAGAAGGCGCGCTCCACCGCGGCGCTGGCGCGGCGGGCGGGCGCGACCATCGGCAACCTCGCGAACGTCTGCCGCGAGTCCGCGACCGCGGCGCGACAGATCGCCGAGAGCTCGCGCCAGCAGGCGAGCGGCGTGAACGAGATCGTGGGAGCCCTCGCGCAGCTCGCGCAGGCCGCCGAGGGCAACGTGGCCGGAAGTGAAGAGACGAGGCGCGCGGCGGAGCGGCTCAAGGCCGTCTCCAGCCGGCTCACGCGCCTCGCGGAGCGCTACCGCAGCTGAACGGAGGAGGCACGCATGGTTCGCAAGAAGAGAGCCCTGAAGACCGGGATCGCCGCGCTGCTCGCCGGCGCCCTCTCCGCCGCGGCGGGTCCCGCCCGCGCGGAGGAGCCCGTCTACGACTTCGGCGTCCTGCCCCAGGTGGCGACCGCGAAGGTCGCGGAGCAGTGGGTGCCGTTCCTGGACAAGGTGAGCGAGATGTCGGGGGTGAAGCTCCGCTTCGTCACCGCCCCGAGCATCTCCGAGTTCGGGACGCGCGCGAAGGCGGCGGCGTACCCGTTCTACTACCACAACACCCTCGCCTACGTTCAGCAGGACGACCAGTACGCCGCCTTCGCGCGCGAGGTCGGCGCGAAGACGGTGGGCGTGCTCGTCGTCGCCAAGGACAGCAAGCTCTCCCGGCTCGCGGACCTGAAGGGCTCGACCGTCGCCATCCCGAGCGCGGGCTCGTTCGGGGCCGCGGTGCTCCCGCTCTTCGCGCTCCAGAAGGAGGGCGGGCTCGAGCTGCAGAAGGACGTGAAGGTCGTGGTCGCCGGCTCCCACGAGGCGGGCTACCAGGCGGTGCTGCAGGGGAAGGCGACCGCCTCGGGCGGGCTCACGCGCACCTTCGAGCTCCTCCCCCAGGCGGATCGCGCCAAGCTCCGCGTGCTCTACACCACCAAGGCGTACTCGCCGCTCCCGTTCGCCGCGCGCAAGGACGTGCCGGCCGACGTGGTCGCCAAGGTGCAGAAGGCCCTCGTGGCCTTCGCGAAGGACCCCGCCAACAGGAGCATCCTCGAGGCGCTCAACATGAAGCAGGGCTTCGAGGCCGCGAAGCCCGCGGACTGGGACGACGTCCGCCACGCGCGCGACGACCTCGTCCGCGTGACGAAGACCCTGTCGAACGGCAAGTGAGCTGCGCGCACGGGCGGCCCGAAGCGTGAGCACCCCGAGTCGCACGCCACGGGAGCGGGCATGAGCGAGCTCGGAGCGCAGCGCCGCGCGCTCGTGGAGGAGCTCCGCGCGATCGAGCGGGAGTATCAGCGCGTTCGCGCGGGGCTCGTGGCGCTCGGCCCGGGGGAGCGACTCCCGGGCCTGTACCTGCTCGCCGGCGTGGCCGCCGGCCGGGTGCTCCTGCCCGCCGCCCGCGCCGCGGAGCTGGCGCGCCGGGTGGCCTTCGACAAGGTGCCGGGCGCAGCGCCCTGGCTGCTCGGGAGCTTCGTCTGGCGTGGACGCCCCGCGCTCGCCGTCGACCTCGGCGTGCGTCTCGGCGGCGCGAGCGCGCTGTCGCTCGACGCGATGATGGTGATCCTCGACGGCGCCCCCACGGTGGCCCTCGTGGTGGAGGAGGTCCACGGCCTCGTCGAGGATCCGCTCCTCGCCGAGGGCGCCGCGGGAGCGGGGGAGGCCTCGCGCCTCGTCCTCGGCGCCTGCCGGGTGGGAGACGAGGCCGTCCCCGTCCTCGCCCCCGAGCTCGTGGAGCGGGACGCGCTGGAGCAGTCGTGAACCCCTCGCTGCCGGACGCCGGAGCGGCGTCCCCCTGGTCGGAGGTCTTCGAGTGAACCGGACCGAGAGTCCGAGCGGGCGTCCTCGCTGGCGGCGCGGACGCCTGGCGCTCCCGCTGCGATGGGGGATCCTCCTCGTCGGCGGAACCGCGCTCGCCGCGGGAGCGGCCTCGGCGCGGCTCCCGAGCGGAAGCGGCCTCGCCGTGATGGGGGTGGCCCTCGCGGCGGTGCTCGTCGCGGCCACGCACCTCGCGCGCCCGGCCGAGCACCTCGCCGCGGCCGCCCGGGCCGCGGTGCGGGGCGACCTCACCCGCCCGCTCGTGCCCGAGGGCGCCGCGGAGGTGAGGCGGGCCGGGCGCGATCTCGACGCCTTGCGCCTGACGCTGGGCGCGACGCTCGACGAGCTCTCGAAGGCCTCGGCCCAGCTCGCCGAGGACTCGAGCCTCCTCGCGGGCGGCGTCTCGCGGCAGTCGGCCCTCGCGGCGCGCCAGTCCGCCGTCGTCGCCGAGACGAGCACGACCGCCGCGGAGATCGCCCAGACGGCGCGGGCGGCGGCGCTCCACGCGGAGGAGGTGGTCGAGGTCGCGCAGCGCTCCGAGGACCTCTCCGCCGAGGGCCAGCAGGTGCTGGAGCGGACCGTCGAGACGATCCGGAGCCTCGCCGGGCAGGTCCAGACCCTCTCGCGCGCCATCGCCGATCAGGCGCGGCGCTCGCGGCACATCGGCGAGATCGTCGCCGGTCTGAAGGATCTGGCGGAACAGACGAGCCTGCTCGCGCTGAACGCCTCCATCGAGGCGGTGAAGGCTGGCGATCGCGGGCGCGGGTTCTCGGTGGTCGCCGTCGAGATGGGGAACCTGGCCGAGCAGTCCACCTCCGCCGCCGGCGACGTCCGCGGCATCCTCGCCGAGATCGAGAAGGGGACGCAGGCGGCGATGCAGGTGGCCGAGGAGGGGACGCGCCGCGCGCACGGCGCGATGGAGCTCGCGGCGGACGCCGCGAAGGCGATCTCCGGCCTCACGCGGGCCATCCGCGACTCCTCTCTCTCCGCCCGGCAGATCGCCAACAACACGCGGCAGCAGGGCATCGGCGTCGAGCAGATCGTCGCCGCGATGTCCGACCTGTCCTCCGCGTCCGAGGAGGCGGTGGCCGGCACCGAGGTCGTGGAGCGCGCCACCGCGAGCCTCTCCTCCCTCGCCGCCCGGCTCGGCGAGGCCACCGCGCGGACCCGGAGGGAGGAGCGCGCATGAAGGTGCTCATCGTCGATGACACCCACACGCTCCGCTCGCTCGTCCAGATCTACCTCATCGCCCAGGGCTGGGAGTTCAGCGAGGCGTGCGACGGCGCGGAGGGCCTGCAGAAGGTGCGCGCCCTGCGCCCGGACGTGGTGATCTCCGACGTCAACATGCCGGTGATGGACGGGTTCGAGCTGTGCGCCGCCATGCGCAGCGACCCGTCCCTCCGGCACATCCCGGTGCTGCTCCTCACCATGCTCGGGGACGAGGGGTCCCGGCAGCGGGGGGTGCTCGTCGGCGCGAGCGCGTTCCTCACGAAGCCGGTGTCGCCCCTCCAGCTCCGGGACGCGGTCCGCAAGGTCACGGCGGTGATCCGGTGAGCGCGCGCGCCGCGGCGGAGGCCGCCCGGGCCGAGGCGATCCTGCGCGAGCGAGCCCGCGAGCTCGCGCAGGCGCGGGAGGAGGAGCGCGCCGAGGTCCGGGTGATCCTGCCCTTCGAGGTCCTCGGGGACAGGTACGCGGTGGAGGTGACCCGGATCCACCAGGTCCTCGACGCCCGCCGCGTCCACCCGCTGCTCGGTGCGCCGCGCGGCGTCGTCGGGGCCATCGTGGCGCGCACCCGCCCGGTGCCGGTCCTCGATCTCCGCCACGTGCTCGGGCTCGAGGGCGGCGGGCTCTCGGACCTGCCGCGGGTGATCGTCCTCGACGACGAGGGCGATCTCTTCGGCCTCGCGGTCGAGCGGGTGGGCAGGCGCCTCGAGATCCCGCTGGCCGACCTGAGGCCGCCGGAGAGCGGACCCTTCGCGTGGGTGACGCCCGATCGGCGGGCCGTCCTCGACCCCTCGCGCCTCGGCGTCGCGGAGCGCGACAGGAGCTGATCCTTGGCCGACCTCCTCGAACGCGTATGGCCGGTCTTCGAGGCCGAGACCCGCGAGCAGGTCCAGGCGCTCGCCGCCGGGATCATGGAGCTCGAGAGCGCGCCGTCGCCCGGCGCCGTCGTGCCGCTCCGCCGCATCGCCCACACGCTGAAGGGCACGGCCGCGAGCCTCGGCCTCCACGACATCGAGCAGGCGGCGCACGCGGTGGAGGACGTGCTCGTGCTCGCTGACGGCGGCCGGGGCCTGCCCGCCGGGGCGGTCGAGGCCGTGCTGCGGGCTGCACGCGCGGTCGAGGAGTCGCTCACCGCGGCCGCGCAGGGGCGGATCGCCGACAGGGACGAGGTGCTCGCGGGGCTCGGGGCCGTCCTTCCCCGGGAGGCGGGGGCGCCGGACCCGCGCGGCCGGCCGTCGGCGGCCGGCCCCTCGGCCGACGTCGAGGTGCTCGCGGCCGAGCTCGGCGCGGTCTGCACCTCGGACGGCGAGGCGCGGTCCTCGCACGTGGCGCGCGCGCGCGAGGCGGCGAGCCGCCTCGCGGCCGCGCTGCGGGGGCGCGCGGCGGAGCTGGCCAGCCGGGTCGAGGCGACGGTTCGCGAGCTGGAAGGCGGCGGCGACGACCTCCCGAGGATCCTCGCGCGCGCCGCCGCGGAGGTGGTGGAGCTGCGCGAGGTGGCGGTGGCCGCGGAGCCCCGCCCCGCCTCGCCGCCGGAGGGCGCGGCGCGGTCGAGCAGGGACGAGGAGCGCAGCGTCCGGGTGGACGCCACCCGGCTCGACACGGCGGCCGCCGACGTGGATCAGCTCGTCGTCGGCGTCTCTCGCCGCGAGCGCCGCGGCCGCGACCTGGAGCGGACGGCCCAGGCGCTGCGCGAGGCGCTCCTGCTCGTGCAGCGGGGGCTCGACGAGGCGGGGATCGCGGATGACGCTCGCCCGCGCGCCCTCGACGAGGGGCTCGAGCGCATCCGTGCGCGCGGCGCCGATCTCGGCCGCACCGCGCGCGAGCTCCGCCGGGAGGCGGAGCGCGAGCGCATCTTCGCCCAGTCGCTGCGCGACACGCTCCAGGGGCTGCGGATGGTCCCCGCGGAGGCGGCGTTGCAGTCGCTGCGCCCGGCGGTCCGGGAGCTGGCCGCGCAGCTCGGCAAGAAGGTCTCGCTGCGGCTCGCCGGCGGCGAGGTGCGCCTCGACCGCCGGGTGCTCGACGAGCTCAAGGGGCCGCTCTTGCACCTCGTGAGGAACGCCCTGGACCACGGGATCGAGGCGCCCGGCGCGCGCCGAGCGGAGGGCAAGCCCGAGGAGGCGCTCCTCTCGGTGCGGGTGGAGTCGCGCGGCGACCGCGTCGTCCTCACCGTCCGCGACGACGGCGCGGGGCTCTCGCCGGAGCGGCTACGGGCCGCCGCGGTCCAGCGCGGGATCGTGACCGCCGGGGAGGCCGCGCGGCTCGGCGACGCGGAGGCGATCCGGCTCGCGTTCCGGGCGGGCCTCTCCACCGCGCAGGAGATCACCGCGCTCTCGGGTCGCGGCGTGGGGCTCGACGTCGTGGCCGAGGCCGTGCGGCGGCTCGGCGGCCGCGTGGACGTCGCGAGCGACCGCGGCCGCGGCGCCACCTTCGTCCTCGACGTGCCGCTCACGATCGCCGGCACCACCGGGCTCCTCGTCCGCGCCGGCGGCGGCGTGGCGCTCCTCCCAGCCGACGCCATCGAGCGCGTCCTCCTCGTGGGCGCCGGCGACCTCGGGACCGTGGCGGGGCAGGTGACGGTCTCGGTCGACGGTGACCAGGTACCGTACGCGCCCCTCGCGCGGGTCGTCGGCGCGAGCGGCCCGCCGACGACGCGGAGCGAGACCGGGGCGACCGTCGCGCTGCTCGTGGCCTCGGCCGGCAGGAGGGTCGCGTTCGCGGTGGACGAGGTGCTCGGGGAGCAGGCCATCGTCGTGAGCGCGCTCGGGCGGCGGATGTCCTCGGCGCAGCACGTCGCAGGCGCGGCGGTGCTCGACGACGGGCGCGTCGTCGCGGTGCTCCAGCCGTCGCACCTCGTCGACGCGGCGCGGCTCCCCGCGGACGCGAAGGCCCCCGCCCGCCACCGGATCGTGGTCGCCGACGACTCCCTCGGCACCCGCTCCGCGGTGAAGGCGCTCCTCGAGATCGCCGGGTTCCTCGTGCTCCCCGCCGAGGACGGGGAGGAGGCGCTCGCGCTGGCCCGGGAGTCGGGCTGCGACCTCGTCGTGAGCGACGTGCAGATGCCGCGCCTCGACGGCCTGGGCCTCACCCGGCGCCTCAAGGCGGATCCGAAGCTCTCCCACGTCCCGGTCATCCTCGTGACGTCGCTCGACGCCCCGGAGGACCGCGCGGCGGGGCTCGAGGCGGGCGCCGACGGCTACCTCGTGAAGCGCGACGTCCAGCGCGGGAAGCTGCTCGACCTCGTGCGGCAGCTCCTCCCTGCATGATCCGCTGCGTCCTCGTCGACGACGCCCGCGCCTTTCGCGCCGTGCTCCGGGACATCCTCTCCTCCGCCCCCGGGGTCGAGGTGGTGGGAGAGGCGGGCGACGGGCGCGAGGCCGTCTCGCTCGTGAAGGCGCTCCGGCCCGACGTCGTCACGATGGACGTGCGGATGCCACGCCTCGACGGGCTCGCGGCGCTCGAGGAGATCATGCGCGTCGCCCCGACGCCGGTGGTGGTGGTGAGCGGCGAGGCGGGCGGCGAGGCGCAGCAGCTCGCGTTCCGCGCCCTCCAGCTCGGCGCGATCGAGGTGCTGGCGAAGCCGCGCGACCCCGGGACCGCGCGGTTCGAGCGGCAGGCCGAGGCGATCCGCCAGGCCGTCCGGGCGGTGGCGGGGCTGCTGCTCGTCGGCCGCAGGCGGGCGCCGCGGCCGCCTCCCGCGCCGCGCCGCGAGGAGCCGCGCCGCCCGGCGCCGGAGCGGGCCCGGGTCACCGTGCCGGAGGCGGGCGTGGCGCCGGAG
>NZ_JALCZC010000063.1:0-23601 GCF_022690805.1 Anaeromyxobacter sp. SG66 | reverse complement strand
CGCCGCACACCAAGTTCAAGGCCGAGGTGTACGTCCTGACGAAGGAGGAGGGTGGGCGCCACACGCCGTTCTTCAACGGCTACCGCCCGCAGTTCTACTTCCGCACGACGGACGTCACGGGTTCGGTGCAGCTCCCGGCGGGCGTCGAGATGGTGATGCCCGGCGACAACATCGCGATGGAGGTGGAGCTCATCACCCCGATCGCGATGGAGAAGGAGCTGCGCTTCGCGATTCGCGAGGGCGGCCGCACTGTCGGCGCGGGCGTCGTGGCCGAGGTCATCCAGTAGGTAGCACCACCGGCGAACGGCGGGGCCTCCGGTCCGCAGACGTTGCGGGCCGGCGCTCCGCGCCGCGCCGAGTGATGGAGAGAAGGCTTTCCGATGGCGACTCAGAAGATTCGGATCCGGCTCAAGGCCTACGACTACAAGCTGCTCGACCAGTCGGCCGGGGAGATCGTCGAGACCGCGAAGCGCACGGGCGCGAAGGTGGCGGGACCGATCCCGCTCCCCACCCGGATCAACAAGTTCACCGTTCTCCGCAGCCCGCACGTCGACAAGAAGTCGCGCGAGCAGTTCGAGATCCGCACGCACAAGCGGCTGCTCGACATCCTCGAGCCGACGCCTCAGACGCTCGACGCGCTCATGAAGCTCGACCTGTCGGCCGGCGTGGACGTGGAGATCAAGTAGTCGAGGACCCTATGGCCAAGTTCGACGTCTACGACCTCGACAAGAAGAAGGTGGGCGAGATCGAGCTCGCCGACGCCGTCTTCGCGGGCGAGGTGAACGAGCACCTCTTCTACGAGGTGGTGAAGGCGAAGCTCGCCTCCGATCGCTCGGGCACCCACGCCGTGAAGAACCGGTCCCTCGTGTCCGGCGGCGGCAAGAAGCCCTGGAAGCAGAAGCACACCGGCCGCGCCCGCCAGGGCTCGACCCGGGCGTCGCAGTGGGTGGGCGGCGGCAAGGCGATGGGGCCGAAGCCGCGCGACTACTCCTACGACGTGCCGAAGAAGGTCCGGAAGGCGGCCCTGCGCGCCGCGCTCGCGCTCCGCAGCCAGGAGCAGAAGCTCGTCATCGTGCAGGAGTGGAAGCCGGCGGAGCCGAAGACCTCCGCCGCGGCGAAGGTGCTCGCGAAGCTCGGCGCGAAGAAGGCGCTCGTCGTCGACGCGGCCGCGAACGCCTCGCTCGCGAGGAGCGTGCGCAACCTCGACGGCTCGGACTTCCTCGCCGCCGAGGGGCTCAACGTCTACGACATCCTGAAGCACGACGCGCTCGTGCTGACGGCCGAGACCGCGAAGAAGCTGGAGGCCAGCCTCTCATGAACCTCGCCATGCAGGACGTGGTGAAGCGTCCGCTCATCACCGAGAAGGCGGAGCAGGCCCGCGAGGCGTACCGCCAGTACGCCTTCGAGGTGCACCGGGACGCCACCAAGATCCAGGTGAAGCAGGCGGTGGAGAAGCTCTTCAACGTGCACGTCCTCGACGTGCGGACCGCCATCGCGCGCGGGAAGAACAAGCGCGTCGGCCGGAACGTCGGCCGCCGCCCCAACTGGAAGAAGGCCTTCGTGACCCTCAAGGAAGGCGAGACGATCGCCCTCTTCGAGGGGACGTAGAGGCGAGGGGACGGAGACCAACATGGCCCTCAAACAGTACAAGCCGACGAGCCCCGCCCGGCGGCTCATGACGGTGTCGGACTTCGCGGAGATCACGAAGTCCAAGCCGGAGAAGAAGCTCACGCAGCCCGTCCGCAAGTCGGGCGGCCGCAACGCGCACGGCCACATCACGACCCGCCACATCGGCGGCGGCCACAAGCGGCGCTATCGCGTGATCGACTGGCGGCGTGACAAGGACGGCGTGCCGGCCAAGGTCGCGGCGGTCGAGTACGACCCGAACCGCACGGCGCGCATCGCGCTCCTGCACTACGCCGACGGCGAGAAGCGCTACATCCTCGCGCCGGTGGGCGTGAACGTCGGGGACACGCTCGTCTCCGGCGAGACGGTCGACATCCGCCCGGGCAACGCGCTTCCGGTCAAGGCGATCCCGCTCGGCACGGTGCTCCACAACGTCGAGTCGCAGCCCGGCTCCGGCGGTAAGATGATCCGCTCCGCGGGCTCCTTCGGCCAGCTGATGGCGAAGGAGGGGCTGTACGCCCAGATCCGCATGCCCTCCGGCGAGGTCCGCAAGGTCCTCCAGGAGTGCCGCGCGACCATCGGCCAGCTCTCGAACGTCGAGAGCTCGAGCGTCAGGCTCGGCAAGGCGGGCAAGAGCCGCTGGCTGGGTAAGCGCCCGACCGTGCGCGGTCTCGCGATGAACCCGGTCGATCACCCGCACGGCGGCGGCGAGGGCAAGTCCGGCCAGGGCAACCCGCACCCGGTCTCGCCGTGGGGCCAGAAGACCAAGGGCCAGAAGACTCGCAATAACCGCCGCACTGACAAGTTCATCGTCTCGCGCCGCAAGCCCGGGCCGCGCAACACGCCCCAGTAGCGAGCGAGAAGGGACAGCGACTCATGGCGCGTTCGATCAAGAAGGGCCCGTTCGCGGACAAGCACCTCACGAAGAAGGTCGAGGACGCGAACAAGGGCAACAAGAAGTCGGTCATCAAGACCTGGTCGCGGCGGAGCACGATCCTGCCGGACTTCGTCGGCCACACGTTCGCGGTCCACAACGGGCGGAAGTTCGTCCCGGTGTTCGTGACCGAGAACATGGTCGGCCACAAGCTCGGCGAGTTCGCCCCGACGCGCACCTTCCACGGCCACTCGGCCGAGAAGAAGGCCGCGGCGGCGCCGGCGCCGGCCAGGAAGTAGCGAGGGAACGGACATGGCCGAGACCCAGACCACGAAGAAGGGCGCCAAGCGCGTTCGCCAGCCGGTGCCCGCGCGCCGTTCCAAGCCGAACCGGCCCGCGAAGCCGGCGCCGGGGCCGCACGCATCCCTCAGCTTCCTCCGCGTCGCGCCGCGCAAGGTGCGGCTCGTCGCGAACGAGGTGCGGGGCATGCCCGTCGGCGACGCGCTCGCGGTGCTCAAGTTCACGCCCCAGGCGGCCGCGAAGCACCTCTCGAAGCTCATCCGCTCGGCGGTCGCGAACGCGGAGCAGAACGGCGGCCGCGTCGACGTCGACGCGCTCGTCGTGAAGACGCTGACGGTGGACCAGGGCCCGAAGATGCGGCGCTTCATGCCGCGCGCGATGGGCCGCGCCTTCCGCATCGAGAAGAAGACGAGCCACGTCTACGTCGAGCTCGGAACCGCGCAGTAGCCTGGAACCCAAGGGAATCGAGGAGAGCACATGGGACAGAAAGTCCATCCGATCGGGTTCCGGCTCGGCGTCATCCGGTCCTGGGATTCGAAGTGGTACGAAGAGAAGAACTACGCGAAGTGGCTCCACGAGGACATCCACCTCCGCGAGTACGTGAAGGAGAAGCTCGGCCAGGCCGGCATCTCCCGCATCGAGATCGAGCGCGCCGCGAACAAGGTGAAGATCAACGTCCACACCGCGCGGCCGGGCATCGTGATCGGCAAGCGGGGGGCGGGGATCGAGACGATCAAGAAGGAGCTGCAGGGCAAGACCGAGAACGAGGTCTACCTGAACGTCGTCGAGGTCCGTAAGGCCGAGACGGACGCCCAGCTCGTCGCGGAGAACATCGCGACCCAGCTCGAGCGGCGCATCGCGTTCCGCCGCGCCATGAAGAAGGCGGTCCAGACCGCCCTCAAGTTCGGCGCGAAGGGCATCCGCGTGGCTTGCTCCGGCCGCCTCGGCGGCTCCGAGATGGCGCGGTACGAGTGGTACCGCGAGGGCCGCGTCCCGCTCCACACGCTCCGCGCGGACATCGACTACGGCTTCGCCGAGGCGAAGACCACCTACGGCAAGATCGGCTGCAAGGTCTGGATCATGCGCGGCGAGGTGCTGCCGCAGACCACCCCTGTGCGCCAGCCGCGGAGCAGCGGCGGCGCCCGGCCCTGAGCCGCGCCCAGGACACCTCTAGGAGACGCACATGCTTCAGCCGGCGCGAACGAAGTACCGCAAGATGATGAAGGGCCGCATGCGGGGGAAGGCCTACCGCGGCTCGGATCTGAACCAGGGCGAGTACGGCCTGCAGGCCACCGAGTGCGGCTGGCTCACCTCACGCCAGATCGAGGCCGCGCGCGTGGCGATCACCCGCTACGTGAAGCGGGGCGGCAAGCTCTGGATCCGGGTCTTTCCGGACAAGCCCATCACGAAGAAGCCCGCCGAGACTCGAATGGGCACCGGCAAGGGCAACGTGGAGTACTACGTGGCCGTCGTGAAGCCGGGCCGCGTCCTCTACGAGCTCTCCGGCGTCGACGACGAGTCTGCGAAGAAGGCGTTCCACCTCGCCGCCCACAAGCTGCCCGTCGCGACCAAGGTCGTGAAGCGCGGCACCACGCTGTAGGAGGGAACGAGCGATGGCGACCGTCAACGAGCTGCGCGACCTGGAGCGGAAGGATCTCCTCGCCCGCGCGGCGGAGCTGAAGCAGACGCTCTTCGATCTCAAGAACAAGCACTCGACCGGCGTGCTCGACTCGACCGCCGACCTCGCCAAGACCAAGCGCGAGATCGCGCGCATCCTCATGGTCGCGCGCGAGAAGGAGCTCGCCGCGGCCCAGGCCGGGAAGGCGAAGGAGTGATCGACATGGAGCGCGGCAACCGCAAGTCCCGCATCGGCGTGGTCGTCTCGAACAAGATGGCGAAGACCGTGGTCGTCAAGGTCGAGCGCCGGGTGACCGACCCGAAGTACGGGAAGATCGTGAAGCGCGCCGAGAAGTACAAGGCGCACGACGAGAACAACGACTGCCAGATCGGCGACAAGGTCCGGATCGTCGAGACGCGTCCGATGTCCAAGGACAAGCGCTGGCGCGTCGCCGAGACCCTCGAGAAGGCGGAGGTCTAGGCCATGATCCAGCAGCAGACGATGCTCGACGTCGCCGACAACTCCGGCGCGAAGAAGGTCCAGTGCATCAAGGTGCTCGGGGGCACCCGCCGCAAGTACGCCTCGATCGGCGACGTGATCGTCGTCTCGGTCAAGGAGGCGATCCCCCAGGCCAAGGTGAAGAAGGGCGAGGTCGCCCGCGCCGTCATCGTGCGCACGAGCCGCGAGGTCAAGCGGCCGGACGGCAGCTACATCCGCTTCGACGGGAACTCGGCGGTCCTCATCAACAAGGACCTCGAGCCCATCGGCACGCGCATCTTCGGGCCGGTGGCGCGCGAGCTCCGCGCCCGGAAGTTCATGAAGATCATCAGCCTCGCGCCGGAGGTGCTGTAACCATGCCGGGCATCCGCAAGGGCGACACGGTCAAGATCATCGCCGGCAAGGAGAAGGGGAAGCAGGGCAAGGTCCTCGAGCTCCTTCCCGAGAAGGGCCGCGTCCGCATCGAGAAGCTCATGACCGTGAAGCGCCACCTGAAGAAGGGGCGCAGCCAGGCCACGCCGGAGGGCGGGATCCTCGAGAAGGAGGGCACCGTCGCCATCTCCAACGTGATGGTGCTCCAGGGCGACAAGCCCGTCCGCCGCGAGAAGATCGCGCGCGACCTCGGCGCCAAGGAGAAGGCCCGGTCCGACAAGAAGAAGGCCGCGAAGTAGGCGGGGTTTCCGCCGTCGGGATTTGGACGGCGCGGAGAGTTCGTAGGAAAACGCATCGCCCGGCACGGGAAGAGGCCGGCCGAAGGCAAGGAGAGCACGATGGCAGCGCGTCTGAAGGAGCGGTACGAGCAGGAGGTCCGCTCCGAGCTGATGAAGGAGTTCGGGTTCACGAACCCGATGCAGGCCCCGAAGCTCGAGAAGATCGTCGTGAACATGGGGCTCGGTGAGGCGATCAACAACGGCAAGATCATCGACGCCTCCGTCGAGCAGCTGTCCTCCATCACCGGCCAGAAGCCGGTCGTGACGAAGGCGCGCAAGTCCATCGCGAACTTCAAGCTGCGCCAGGGCCAGTCGATCGGGGCGATGGTCACGCTCCGCGGCGATCGCATGTACGAGTTCTTCGACCGCCTGGTGTCGATCGCCCTCCCGCGCGTACGCGACTTCAAGGGCGTCTCGCCCAAGGCGTTCGACGGGAAGGGCAACTACACGCTCGGCGTGCGCGAGCAGATCATCTTCCCCGAGATCAACTACGACAAGGTCGAGAAGATCAAAGGGATGAACATCACGGTCGTCACGACCGCCCGGAACGACGAGGAGGGCCGAGCGCTCCTTCGCCACCTCGGCATGCCGTTCCGTCAGTAAAAGGAGATCCCATGGCGAAGCTTTCGAAGATGGCGCAGGCCAAGCGCAAGCTGAAGTTCCCGGTCCGGCAGTACAACCGCTGCCCGCTGTGTGGCCGGCCCCGCGCGTTCCTGCGCAAGTTCCAGATGTGCCGTCTCTGCTTCCGCCAGCGCGCGCTGCAGGGCGAGATCACCGGCGTCATCAAGTCGAGCTGGTAAGGGAGACGCGAATGAGCTTCACCGATCCCATTGGCGACATGCTGACGCGCATCCGCAACGCCTCGAACGCGCGTCACGAGAAGGTCCTGGTCCCCACGTCCCGGCTGAAGGTCCGCATCGCCGAGGTCCTCCGCGAGGAGGGCTTCATCAAGGACTTCGTCCTTCACCAGGACGGGCCCCAGGGCGCGATCACCATCGTCCTCAAGTACAGCGGCGACCGTGAACCGGCGATCAGCGACATCAAGCGGGTCTCGAAGCCGGGGCTGCGGCGCTACGTGCCGACCGACTCGATTCCACGCGTGCTGAACGGCATGGGCATCGCGATCCTCTCCACGTCGAAGGGCGTGATGGTGGACCGCGAGGCTCGCAAGCAGAAGGTCGGCGGCGAGCTGATCTGCACCGTCTGGTAAGGGAGCGACCGAGATGTCTCGCATCGGCAAGCTGCCCGTCAAAATCCCGGAGAAGGCGAAGGTCTCCGTGGACGGCCACCTCGTGAAGATCGAGGGGCCCAAGGGCAAGATGTCCTTCCCCACGAACCCGCGCGTGAAGGTCGCGGTCGACAAGGGCGAGGTGACGGTCACGCGCCCCGACGACTCCCCCGAGTCGAAGGGTCTGCACGGCCTCACCCGCACGCTGGTCAAGAACGCGCTCGATGGCGTCGTGAAGGGCTACGAGCGCGGCCTGGAGATCAGCGGCGTCGGCTTCAAGGCCGAGGTGAAGGGGAAGGATATCCACTTCGCCCTCGGCTTCTCGCACCCGGTGGTGTTCAAGCTGCCGGAGGGCGTGACCGCCGAGGTCGACGCGAAGCAGACGAAGCTCACGGTGAAGGGCGTGGACAAGCACCTCCTCGGCCTCACCGCGGCCAAGATCCGCGCGCTCCGCCCGCCCGAGCCGTACAAGGGCAAGGGCATCAAGTACGCGGAGGAGATCGTCCGCCGCAAGGAAGGCAAGACCGGCGCCGCCTAGGCCGGCATCCACCCCGCTCATGCGGCGGCTGAACCGTCGCCGCCGCAAGGAGGAACGTCATGGCGCAGCACGTCACGTCGCGCGAGAAGCGCAGGGCTCGCATCCGCCGGAAGATCTCCGGCACCGCCGCGCGCCCCCGGCTCACCATCTACAAGAGCCTCAAGCACATGTACGCCCAGCTCGTGGACGACACGACGGGCACCACCCTGGTCTCCGTTGCCACGAACGCGAAGGCGATCAAGGACGAGATCAAGGACGACGACAAGACCGCTGCGGCGAAGCGCGTGGGCGCGGCCCTCGCGAAGGCGGCCATGGCGAAGGGGATCGAGGCGGTCGTGTTCGACCGCAACGGGTTCGACTACCACGGGCGCGTCGAGGCGGTGGCCGCGGCCGCGCGCGAGGCCGGGCTCAAGTTCTAGGTGACGGAAAGGTTTCGAATGGCTACTCCCATCAACGCGAACGAGCTCGACCTCCAGGACAAGGTCGTCCACATCAACCGCGTGGCGAAGGTCGTGAAGGGCGGCCGCCGGTTCAGCTTCTCGGCGCTCGTCGTCGTCGGCGACGGCAACGGCTACGTCGGCGTGGGCCTCGGGAAGGCGAACGAGGTCCCGGAGGCGATCCGCAAGGGCGGCGACCAGGCGAAGAAGAACCTCTTCAGGGTTCCGCTCGTCGGGACGACGATCCCCCACGAGGTGCTCGGTCACTTCGGCGCGGGCTGGGTGCTCCTCAAGCCCGCGGGCGAGGGCACCGGCGTCATCGCCGGCGGCACCGTTCGCGCGGTCCTCGAGGCGGCCGGCATCCGCAACGTCCTGACGAAGTGCCAGGGCTCGCGCAACCCGCACAACGTCCTCAAGGCGACCGTGGCGGGCCTGAAGAGGCTGCGCTCCGCGGACGACGCCGCCCGCGCGCGCGGCAAGCAGGCCGCCGAGCTCGGCGGGGCGTAAGGAGACATCATGGCTGCCATCCAGGTGAAGCTCGTCCGCGGGCTCGCGGGCTGTCCCGCCGCGCATCGGACGATCGTCGCGGGCCTCGGCCTCAAGAAGCGCGATTCCACGAAGATCCTGCCCGACACGCCGCAGACGATGGGGATGATCGCGAAGGTCTCCTACCTCGTCGAGTGGGAGCGGGTAGACCAGCCTGCGCCCGAGGGGCGTAAGGCCAGGAAGGCGAAGGCGACGGCCCGGCAGGGTTAGACAGCCGTCCGCCCCGTGATAAAAGGAGAACGCTCCATGTCGCTTTCCAAGCTCAAGGCGCCCAAGGGCGCGAACCGCGAGCGCACGCGCGTCGGCCGTGGCCAGGCATCCGGCCTCGGCAAGACGGCGGGCCGCGGCGGCAAGGGCCAGAAGGCCCGCTCCGGCAACATGCACTTCGAGGGGTTCGAGGGCGGCCAGATGCCGCTCCAGCGTCGCCTCCCGAAGTTCGGCTTCAAGAACGTCTTCCGCCGCGACCTCGAGGAGGTCAAGGTCGGCGATCTCGAGGGCCTCACCGGCCTCGTCGATCCCGCCGCGCTGAAGAGCGCGGGGCTCGTGCGCGGGAACCGCGACGGCGTCGTCCTCCTGGGCGGCGGCGAGCTCAAGAGCGCGGTCACCGTCAAGGTGCACCGCGTGACCGCCGGCGCCCGCGCCGCGGTGGAGAAGGCGGGCGGCAAGGTGGAGGTCATCCCCGCGCCCGTCACGATGTACGAGAAGGCCAAGGCCGCGAAGAAGGCTCAGGCGAAGAAGTAGGGCGGGGATGGCACGACGGCGGCCGCGCCACGCGGCGCGCCGCGCGTCGGGCGCAGGGCGAAAGGGGACCGCATGGCAGTCAGCGGGCTTGTGAACATCTTCAAGATCGCGGAGCTCCGGAAGCGGCTCCTCTTCAGCCTCGGGATGCTCGCCGTCTACCGGCTCGGCATCTACGTCACCACTCCCGGCGTGGACCGGCAGGCGATGCAGAACGTCGTCTCGTCCGGCAACCTGCTCGGGCTCCTGAACTTCTTCTCCGGCGGCGCTTTCGAGCAGCTGTCGATCTTCGCGCTCGGCATCATGCCGTACGTGTCGGCGTCGATCATTTTGCAGCTCCTCACCGTGGTCGTCCCGGCCCTCGAGAAGCTGCAGAAGGAAGGCGAGCTCGGGCGGCGCAAGATCACCCAGTACACGCGCTACCTCACGGTCGTGCTCTCGGCCATCCAGGGCTACGGGATCGCCACCTACCTCGAGACGCTGCGCGACCCCGCCGGCATCGCGGTGGTCGCCGATCCGGGCTGGGGCTTCCGGCTCCTGACCATGATCTCGCTCGCCGCCGGCACCTCGTTCATCATGTGGATGGGCGAGCAGATCACCGAGCGCGGGGTCGGCAACGGCATCTCGCTCATCATCTTCGCCGGCATCGTCGCGCGCGCCCCCGCCGCGGCGTGGAACACCTACCGCTCCTTCCGCGCGCCGGGCTCCCAGATCAGCGAGCTCGGAGTCGTCGTCCTCCTCGCCATCATGGTGGTGGTGATCGGGGCGATCGTCTTCGTCGAGCGCGGGCAGCGCCGCATCCCCGTCCAGTACGCGAAGCGCGTCGTCGGCCGGAAGCTCTACGGCGGCCAGTCGACGCACCTGCCGCTGAAGGTGAACACCTCGGGCGTCATCCCGCCGATCTTCGCGTCGTCGCTGCTGCTCTTCCCGGCGACGCTCGCGGGCTGGTTCCCGGCGCTGAGCCGCGTGTCCACCGCGATCCAGGCGGGCAGCTGGATCTACAACGTGCTCTACGTCGTCCTCATCATCTTCTTCGCCTACTTCTACACCGCGGTGACGTTCAACCCGGTGGACGTCGCCGACAACCTCAAGAAGTACGGCGGCTACATCCCGGGCATCCGGCCGGGCAAGAAGACGGCGGACTACATCGACTACGTCCTGTCGCGCATCACGTTCGGCGGCGCGATCTACCTCGCCGCGGTGTGCGTGCTGCCCACGATCCTCACCAACGAGTTCAACATCAACTTCTACTTCGGCGGCACCTCGCTGCTCATCGTGGTGGGCGTCGCGCTCGACACGGTGCAGCAGATCGAGGGACACCTCATCACGCGGCACTACGAGGGCTTCACCGGCCCCCGCGGCCCGCGGATCCGTGGCCGCAGGCTCTCGACAGGACAGGCCGTCAACGCCTGACGCACGGTGGGCCTCGCGAGGCGCGAGGCCCGCTGCGTCTCGGAGGTCGCGATGATCCTCATCCTGCTCGGACCGCCGGGGGCCGGCAAGGGCACCCAGGCGAAGCTGCTCTCCGCCGAGTTCCACGTCCCGCACATCTCGACGGGCGACATGTTCCGCGACCACAAGGCGCGCGGGACCGAGCTCGGCAAGCAGATCCAGGCGATCATGGACGCAGGCGGCCTCGTGACGGACGACGTCACGAACGCCCTCGTGAAGGACCGCCTGTCCCGGCCCGACGTCGCCGACGGGTTCATCCTCGACGGCTACCCGCGCACGATCGCGCAGGCGGAGTACCTCGACGGGCTGCTCCAGTCGATGGGCCGCTCCCTCACGCGCGTCGTCTCGTATGACGTCGCCGAGGAGGCGGTCGTCGAGCGCATCAGCGGCCGGCGAAGCTGCCCGAAGTGCGGCGCCGTCTACCACGTCTCGGCCAATCCGCCGCGGCGCATGGGCTACTGCGACCGCGACGGCGAGGGGCTCGTCCAGCGCGACGACGACAAGCCCGAGAACGTGAAGAAGCGGATGGCCGAGTACGGCAACAAGACCGAGCCGCTGAAGCGCTTCTACCGCGAGCGCGGCCTGCTCGCGAACGTCGACGGCATCGGCACGCCGGAAGGCATCCTCGCCGCCACGAGGGCGGTCCTCCCGAAGTAGGGCCGCGGCGACGCGAATGATGGACGGGCGCGCACGCGAGCGCATCGACCTGCGCACGCGCGACGAGATCGCGCGGATCCGCGAGGCGTGCCTCGTCGTGCACGCGGTGCTCGACGAGCTGGAGGCGGCGGTGGCGCCGGGGGTCACGACGGCCGAGCTCGACCGGCTCGCCCGGACGCGTGCCCGCGACCGCGGCGCCGAGCCGGCGTTCCTCGGGTACCACGGCTACCCGGCGTCGCTCTGCGTCTCGGTGAACGACGAGGTGGTCCACGGTATCCCCTCCGAGGGACGCGTCCTGCGGGAGGGCGACATCGTCGGCCTCGACTTCGGGGTCGTGCTCGGCGGCTGGTTCGGCGACTCGGCGCGCACGGTGCCGGTCGGCCGGGTGAGCGCGGAGGCGACGCGGCTGCTCGAGGCGACGCGCGAGTCGCTGCGGCGCGCCATCGCGGCGGCGGGGCCGGCCGCCCACGTCGGCGATCTCGGCGCCGCCGTGCAGGCGTGCGTCGAGCCGCAGGGCTATTCGGTCGTCCGGGACTTCGTGGGCCACGGCATCGGGCGGCGGCTCCACGAGGCGCCCCAGGTCCCGAACTTCGGGACCCGCGGCTCCGGGACCGCGCTGCGGCCCGGGATGGTCCTCGCCATCGAGCCGATGGTGAACGCGGGCGGGCGCGCGGTGGAGACGCTCGAGGACGGCTGGACCGCCGTGACCGCCGACGGCAGCCTCTCGGCGCACTTCGAGCACACGGTGGCGATCACGGAGGATGGGCCCGAGGTGCTCACCCTCGGGAGGGGCGGGCCGGTCGGGGGGAGCAGATAGGGCAAGTACCGGGGCGGATCCCGGGCAGGCCCACGCGGAGCCGCTTGCAGCCGCGGTTTCGCTATGTTATAGGGCCCGCTTCGTTGAGGCCGCTCGAGTCGGGTGGCCTCCCGGGAAAGCCCGGAGAATACGGGCGGCTACGCCGGGCGCGCCACGGAGCGCTACCGAGCCGCCAGGCCCGCCGGCCGTAGCGGCGGGGTTTTTCGTCTTTGGAGCAGGACTTCGTGGTTCGAAACCACGAGCGGAAGGGAACGGGTCATGAAGGTCCGCGCGTCGGTCAAGAAGGTTTGCGACAAGTGCAAGGTCATCAAGCGCAAGGGCACCGTGCGGATCATCTGCCCGGCCAACCCCCGCCACAAGCAGCGCCAGGGCTAGGGCCCGGCGAGTAACGGAGAGACGAATGGCTCGCATCGCCGGCGTCGACCTCCCCCGCGAGAAGCGGATCGAGGTCGCCCTCCAGTACATCTACGGCATCGGCAAGACGACCGCGCAGGCCGTCTGCGACCGCGCCAAGGTGGACGTCACCACGCGGACGAAGGACCTCACGGACGACGAGGTCCGTCGCATCCGCGAGACCATCGAGCAGAACGTGAAGGTCGAGGGCGACCTCCGTCGTGAGATCTCGCTCAACATCAAGCGGCTCATGGATCTCGGCGCCTACCGCGGCCTGCGTCACCGCAAGGGCCTGCCGGTCCGCGGTCAGCGCACCCACACGAACGCGCGCACGCGGAAGGGTCCGAAGAAGGGCCTCGTGCGGAAGCCCGCCGCCGCCCCGGCGCCGAAGTAACCGAACGCCTCAAGACCGGAGAGCTCAGAGTGGCTGACGAGAAGCAGCAGACGAAGAAGCCGGAGGAGGCCGCCGCCGCACCCTCGGCGCCGAACCTCGGCGGCATCGAGCCGGTGACCGCCTCGCCCGTGACCCCGAAGAAGGGGAAGAAGCGGGTGAAGAAGAACATCGCGGCGGGCATCGTGCACATCGCCTCGACCTTCAACAACACGATGATCACGATCTGCGACGCCTCCGGGAACGTGATCTCGTGGTCGAGCGCGGGCGCGCGCGGCTTCAAGGGCTCGCGCAAGTCGACCCCGTTCGCCGCCCAGGTCGCCGCCGGTGACGCCGCCGCCAAGGCGATGGAGCACGGCCTCAAGACCGTCTCGGTGCTCGTGAAGGGGCCGGGCGCGGGCCGCGAGTCGGCGCTCCGCGCGCTCTCGGCCGCCGGGCTCAAGATCACGCTCATCCGGGACGTGACCCCGATCCCGCACAATGGCTGCCGGCCGCCGAAGCGCCGCCGCGTCTAGTCAGGAGAACGAACGTGGCTCGCTACAACGAAAGCGTCTGCCGGCTCTGCCGCCGGGAGAACCTCAAGATGTACCTGAAGGGCGACCGGTGCTACACCGACAAGTGCGCCATCGAGCGCCGCCCTTACCCTCCCGGCCAGCACGGCCAGGGGCGCGTGAAGTTCTCGGAGTACGGCGTCCAGCTCCGTGAGAAGCAGAAGGTGAAGCGGATGTACGGCCTCCTCGAGGCCGGGTTCCGCCACGCCTACCAGAACGCCGCCGCCGCCAAGGGCAAGACCGGCGAGAACCTGCTCCAGACGCTCGAGCTCCGGCTCGACAACGTCGTGTTCCGCCTCGGCTTCGCCGACACGCGCAACGAGGGGCGGCAGCTCGTCCGGCACGGCCACTTCAAGGTGAACGGCCGCAAGGTCAACATCCCGAGCTACATGTGCCGCGCGGGCGACAAGATCGAGCTGCGGGATCGCTCGAAGAAGGTCGTCCGGATCAGCGAGGCGCTCGAGGCGGTCGACCGCCGCGGCGTCCCCGGCTGGCTGGAGCTCGACAAGGGCGGCTTCAAGGGCACGGTGAAGACCCAGCCTTCGCGCGAGGACATCACCATGCCGATCCAGGAGCAGCTCATCGTCGAGCTGTACTCGAAGTAGTCGAGCGCCCTTCGGCAGGCTCAGGGCGAGCGGTCCGGCGCGCCGGACGCGGTCAGAGCCTTCGAGCGGGTCGGCGAGCAAGAGACGCCGGCCCGCTCATCACATCCAAGGAGTCGCGCGTCCCACGGATCCCCCACCGCCTGGCTGAGCGGACGAGGGGAGGGGGCGGCGGCAGAGGAGACAGCCCATGGTCGATCCGATCGTCACGAAGAACTGGCGCGATCTCATCAAGCCGCGCGGCCTGGTCGTGGACCAGGAGAGCCTCTCGAACACCTACGGGAAGTTCGTCGCCGAGCCGCTCGAGCGCGGCTTCGGCATCACCCTCGGCAACTCGCTCCGGCGCGTGCTGCTCTCGAGCCTGCAGGGCGCCGCGATCACCTCGGTGAAGATCGAGGGCGTCGAGCACGAGTTCATGACGATCCCCGAGGTCGCCGAGGACGTCACCGACATCATCCTCAACCTCAAGGAAGTCCTCCTCCAGATCCACACCAACGAGGTGAAGACCCTCCGGATCGAGGCGGACGGGCCCCGCGAGATCAAGGCCGGCGACATCATCGCCGACGGCCAGGTCGAGGTCCTGAACCCCGGCCACCACGTCCTCACCATCAGCGAGGGCGGCCGGGTCCGGATGGAGCTCACCGCGCGCCGCGGCCGCGGCTACGTCCCGGCGGACAAGAACAAGGTGCCGGGGCAGCCCATCGGCACCATCCCGATCGACGCGCTCTTCAGCCCGATCCGGAAGGTGAACTACCAGGTCACGAACGCCCGCGTCGGCCAGCAGACCGACTACGACAAGCTGACGCTCGAGGTCTGGACCGACGGGTCGGTCGCGCCGAACGACGCCGTGGCCTACGCCGCCAAGATCGTGAAGGAGCAGCTCTCGATCTTCATCAACTTCGACGAGGCCGAGGAGCCCGCCGAGGAGCTGAAGCCGGTCGAGGAGCAGAAGCTCAACGAGAACCTCTTCCGCTCGGTGGACGAGCTCGAGCTCTCCGTCCGCAGCGCGAACTGCCTCCAGAACGCGAACATCAAGACCATCGGGGATCTCGTCCAGAAGACCGAGGCCGAGATGCTGAAGACGAAGAACTTCGGCCGGAAGTCGCTCAAGGAGATCAAGGAGATCCTGGCCGAGATGGGCCTCTCGCTCGGGATGAAGCTCGAGAACTGGCCGCCGAAGGCGGCGCCGCAGGGCGCCCCCAAGGTCTAGCGAACCTGGACCGATAGGAGACACCCAAGATGAAGCACCGCGTCGTCGGCCGCCGGCTCGATCGCACCACCGAGCACCGCACGGCCATGCTGAGAAACATGGTGACGTCGCTCTTCCGCCACGAGCGCATCGTCACGACCACGCCCAAGGCGAAGGAGCTGAAGCGCTTCGCCGACAAGGTCATCACGCTCGCCAAGCGCGGCTCCGCGCACCACCGGCGGCTCGCGAACCGCGAGGTGAAGGACGTCGAGGTCCTGAACAAGCTCTTCGACTCCCTCGCCGGGCGCTTCAAGGCGCGGCCCGGCGGCTACACGCGGATCGTCCGCGTCGGCCGCCGCGTCGGCGACAACGCCGAGATGGCCGTGATCGAGCTCGTCGACCGCGCCCCCGCGCAGGCCGAGGGCGAGGGCGAGGGCGAGGGCGAGAAGAAGACCGCCAAGGCGAAGGAGCCCAAGGCCCCCAAGGCGAAGGCGCCGAAGAAGGCCGCCGCCGCGAAGCCGAAGGCCAAGGCCAAGGCCAAGGCCAAGAAGGGCGCCGAGGAGTAATCCGGGCGCTCCCCCGCAGGGCCGCCTGGGCCGCGCGCGAGCCGTTCGCGCGCGGCCCTTTCGTTTTCGCCGTCCCGCCTTCCGCACAGGGGGCCGCGCTGGTACAAACGGACCGCCCCGATGCCGCCGCTCTACGCCCAGGATCCGCTCGGAGCCGCGAACGCCGCGCTCCAGTCCCGAGCGCTCGAGCTGCCCATGGCGGCGCTGCTCGTGGCGTGCGAGCCGTGGATGCTCGTCCTCGTCGCCCTCGCGCTCTACTCGTGGCTCGAGGGGGAGGTCCGAGGGGTCCTGAAGGCGGTCGCGCCGGCAGCGATCTCCATCCTCCTCGCGGTGGGGGTCGCGCTCGCCGCCCGCGCGGCGGGGGCCGCGCCCCGTCCCCTGGAGGCGAGCGGCTTCGCGCCGCTCCTCCGCGCGGCGTTCCCAGCGCCTCACGCCGCCGGCGTCGCGGCGTTCGCGACCTTCTCGCTCCTCGTCTACGGCAGGCGAGCGCTCACCGTGCTGGCCCTCGCGGCGCTCTGCGCGATGGCGCGGGTCCGGATGGGGTCTCACTGGGCCGCCGACCTCGCGGCGGGAGGCATGCTCGGCGTGCTGGCCGCGGGGGTGACCTACGTCGCGGCGCTGCGCTTGCTCCCCCGGGGGCACCTCTCGGCGCTGCGTGCGCGCCGCCTGCCGCGGGCGCCCCGCCAGCGTGGCGCGGCGAATCCGGGGGGCGAGGCGGCCGAGCGGGACGCAGAGCCCGGCGCCGGCTCGTCTTGACACCCAGCCTAAGTTGGCGTAAAGAAACCCACTTTTCGTGGAGTCCCCGCCGCGCCTGGCCGGGGAAAACGCTCCGCGTTCCAAGGATTTAGGAGGCAGGACACATGGCAGTGGTTCTTCGGCTGTCGCGCGCGGGCACGCACAAGGCGCCCTTCTATCACGTGGTCGCCACCGACTCGCGCAACTCCCGCGACGGCAAGTACATCGAGGACGTCGGCATCTACGATCCGACGCTCGTGCCCGAGCGGATCGAGCTCAAGGTCGAGCGCATCGAGCACTGGCTCAAGGTCGGCGCGAAGCCCAGCGAGACCGTCGCGATGATCCTCAAGCGCGCCAAGGGCGCGGCGCCGGCCGAGAAGAAGGCGTAGGGCGGCTCCGATGCGCGACCTCGTCCTCTGGCTCGCCAGCGAGCTCGTCGAGCGGAAGGACGCGGTGAAGGTCGAGGTGCTCGAGCGCGATCGCGCGACGGTCCTCGAGCTCTCCGTCGCCCCCGACGATCTCGGGCGCGTCATCGGGCGAGGTGGCAAGACCGCGAAGGCGCTCCGGACCGTGCTCGACGCCGCCGCCCGCAGGGAGGGACGCCGGGCGGTGCTCGACATCCTCGACTGACGTGGCGCTCGTCCGGCTCGGCAAGGTCGTCCGGGTCATCGGCCTGAAGGGCCACCTCGGGGTGGCCGGGACCGAGGGCGCGCTCACGACGGTGACTCGGATCGCGCTCCGGCGCGGAGACGAGCCCGAGCCGCCGATGCGGGAGGTGGTCGAGGCGCGGCCGCAGGGCCGGGTCTGGGCGGTGAAGGTGGAAGGGGTCTCCGACCGGACGTCGGCGGAGGCGTGGGTCGGGGCGGAGGTGCTCGCGCATCGCGAGGACCTGCCGGAGCCAGGCGAGGCGCGGCACTACTGGGCCGACCTCGAGGGCCTGCCGGTGGTCACGGCGGCGGGCGCGGCGGTCGGGACGGTGACGGGGCTGTACGACACGGGCGGCGTGGACGTGCTCGTGGTGACGACGGAGGACGGCGGAGAGAAGCTCGTGCCGCTCGCGCCGTACGTCGAGGTGGACGTCGCGGGGCGGCGCGTGGTGGTGGATCCGCCCGAAGGGCTTCTGGACTAGAGCGCAGAGACGGAAGGAGGCCGCAGGAGACGAGGACGTGAGGTTCGGCCGGTTCACGACGAGCGGGGATCCCGCGGAGGCGCGATGAGCGCGCGGCTCGAGGTGGAGATCCTGACGCTGTTCCCGCGGATGTGCGAGGGGTACCTCGCGGAGAGCATCCTCGGGAAGGCGCGCGAGGCAGGGCTCGTGTCGGTGACCGTGTCGGACGTCCGGGAGCACGCCCGGGGCAAGCACCGCGTGACCGACGACGCGCCCTACGGCGGCGGCGCCGGCATGGTGATGAAGCCCGAGCCGCTCACGGAGGCCATCGAGGCGGCGCGGTCCAGGCTGCCCGGCGCGCTCGTCGTGATGACGAGCCCGCGGGGCCTGGCGCTGGACCAGGCGCTGGCGCGGCGGCTCTCGACTCACGGCAAGCTCGTCCTCGTCTGCGGCCGTTACGAAGGGGTGGATGAGCGGGTGCTGGCGGCGGTGGACATGGAGGTCTCGATCGGAGACTTCGTCCTGACGGGCGGCGAGATCGCGGCGCTCTGCGTCGTCGACGCCGCCGCGCGGCTCGTGCCGGGCGTGCTCGGCAACGAGGCGTCCGCCGGCGCAGAGAGCTTCGCGGGCGAGGACACGTTCCTCGAGTACCCGCAGTACACGAGGCCCCCGGAGTTCCGGGGGATGAAGGTTCCGGAGGTCCTCCTCTCGGGAGACCACCGGCGCATCGAGCGGTGGCGGCGGCGCGAGGCGCTGCGCGTCACGCGCGAGCGGAGGCCGGACCTCTTCGCGAGGGCGCGCCTCACGGAGAACGACCTCCGGCTCATCGACGCCGGAGACGACGAGCTGTAAAGGAGAGCATCGATCATGCTGCGCAAGGCGATTGCCGACATCCAGGCGAAGTACGTGCGGAACGACGTCCCCGAGCTCCGCTCCGGGGACAGCGTCCGCGTCCACACGAAGATCAAGGAGGGCGACAAGGAGCGCATCCAGATCTTCGAGGGCGTGGTCATCGCCTACCGGCGGGGCACCCCCGGGTCGTCGATGTTCACGGTCCGGAAGATGAGCTACGGGGTGGGCGTGGAGCGCATGTTCCCGGTCCACAGCCCGCGGATCGACAAGATCGAGGTCCTGGGCCACGGCGAGGTCCGCCGCTCGCGCCTGTACTACCTGCGCGAGCTGCAGGGGAAGGCGGCCCGCCTCCACCAGGAGGAGGGCCCGACTCCCGGCGCCGCCGTCGCGGCTCCGCCTCCCGCGGCTCCGCCGCAGGCCTGACGTTCCCCTCTGGCGACGAGGTGGGAGCGCGCCTCCGGTGCGCTTCCACCTCCTCGCTCGTGCGCGTGCGCGCCTTCCCGGGCCGCGCGTCGGGCGCTAACATGCGCCCCCGAGCGTGATCCTCCTCGAGTTCGCAGCGCAGGGCGTGCGTGGCGTGGCGCCTTCGGGCGGCCGCGCGACGCTTCGTCCCGGCTACAACGTCGTCGCCGCGGACGGCCCCGCGCTGCGGCGCCTCCTCGAGGCGCTGCTGCACCCGGATCCGCGCGACGCGGAGGCGCTGCCGCGTGCGGGCAGCGGCCCCGCGGGCGCGGGCATGCGCGCGGGGCTGACCCTCGTCGGCGACGACCGCGTCACCTACCGGCTCGTGCGCGACTTCGCGGTCGGCTGCCAGCTCCACCGGTTCGACGCGGAGAAGCGGGCGTTCGCGCCGGTCTCGCAGGAGCTCGCCGAGATCCGCGAGCTCCTCCGCTCGACCGTGGGCGTCCCCACCCCGGCGCGCCTCTCCGCGCTGCTCTCGCTGTCCGCGGCGGAGCTGCCCTCGCGGCAGGGCCCGGGCGTGGAGCCGTCCCGCGCCGCCCCCCCGCGCGCGATGCTCTCGCCTGAGCAGGCGCGCCGTCGCGTCGCCCAGCTCGAGGCGGAGCTCGCGCAGGCGCGCGTCGCCGAGGGGCTCCAGGAGCGCCTGGATCGGCTGCAGGCGCGGCTCGCCGCGCTGGGGGAGGCGCTCCGCGCCGGAGATCGCCTCCGCGACGGTCTCGAGCGCGCGCTCGAGGCGCGCGCGGAGCTCGACGCGGCGGCGGCCGCCGGCGCCGCGCTCGGCGACGCAGAGGCGAAGCTCGTCGCGTACGAGCGAGGGAGCGCGCGCCGCGCGGAGGCGATCGAGCGCGCCGCGGCGGAGCGCGCCACGCTCGACGAGGTGGACGCGCGGGGGGCGCCGGTGGCGCCCTGGCGCGGGATCCCGTTCTGGGCCGGGGCAGGCGCCGGCCTCGCGCTCGCGCTCGGCGGCGCCGCCGCGGCGGCGGCCGGGTCGGAGCTCCGCCACGCGGCGCTCCTCGCGGTGCCCGCCTTCGGCACCGCGGCGTGGGTGGCGTGGGAGTGGGTCGGCCGCCTCGAGGCGTGGGAGCGCGTCTCACGCCGCAGGCGCGTCGTCGACGACTGGGAGCGGAAGCTCCAGGGGGCGTTCGAGCGCGACGCGCAGGAGGTTCGCGCGGCGCTCAAGACGGCCGGCGTGCAGGGCGTGCCGGAGCTCCGCGAGCTGCTCTCGCGGGTCGAGGACGCGGACGCGGTCGTCGCGGAGTGGCGCCGCCGGGTCGCCGAGTGGCAGGCCGCGCCGGAGGCGCAGCGCCTGGCCGCGGAGCGGGCGCAGGTGGAGGGAGAGCTGCGGGCGGCGGAGGCGACCTTCTCCGAGCAGGCCGGCGGCTTCGTGCGCGATCCTGCGTCGATCGAGGGCGAGCTCCGGCGGCTCCAGGCGGAGGCGGCGGTCGCGATCCGGCAGGAGGCGCCCGCGCCGCCGCCGCGTGCGACGCCCGCTCCCGGCGGCGATGCGCTGCGCCTCCTCGTAGAGCGCGCCGCCGCGGAGGGCGGCGCGAGCCCGGCCGCGGTCGTCCGCGGCCTCGCCGCCAAGGCGTCCCAGACGCTCTCCGGGATCTCCTTCCAGCGGCTCCAGGCGCTCGGCGCCGACGAGCGCGGGAACCTCTCCGTCCAGGTGAGCGGCCGGGTCGTGGCGGCCGCGACGCTGCCGCCCGCGGATCGCGATCTCGTGTTCCTCGCGATCAAGCTGGCGCTCCTCGAGCAGGCGCTCGCCGGCGGCAAGGGCGTCGCCATCGTCGAGGACGCGTTCGCGGGGCTCTCGGACGGCGCGCGGCGCTTCGCGGCGCGGCTCCTGAAGCAGCTCGCCCGCCCGGGACAGCTCCTCCACGCCACGGCCGATCCGGCCTTCCGGGAGGCGGCCGATCACGCCGCGTGAGGCATGACGGGCGGCGAGGCGCAGCAGGGCGACCGGCGCGCCCGCGGGCGGGAGGCGGAGGCGATCGCCGCCGAGTTCCTCGTCCGGGAGGGCTTCGAGATCCTCGACCGCAACCACGGCACGCCGCGCGGTGAGGTGGACCTCGTCTGCCGCGAGGGCGGGATCGTGTGCTTCGTCGAGGTGCGGAGCCGCTCCTCGGACGCGCAGGGCGGACCGGAGGAGACGGTCGGTCGGGGCAAGGCGCGCCGCGTGGTGGCCGCCGCGACCGACTGGGCGCTCCGGAACGGCGGCCTCGAGCAGGAGCTGCGCTTCGACGTGGTCGCGGTCACGTTCGAGGAGGCGGGGCCGCGGGTGGAGCTCTACCGCGGGGCGTTCGACGGCGAGGGGAAGCCGGGGCTGTGGTGACCGAGGCGAACGAGCGGAATGAGGGCCGGCGCGGCACGCTGTACGTGGTCGCGACGCCGATCGGGAACCTGGGCGACCTCTCGCCGCGCGCCGCCGAGGTGCTCCGCAGCGTCCGGGCGGTCGCGGCCGAGGACACGCGCAGGACGCTGAAGCTCTACGCGCACCTCGGCGCGCCCGCGCCCGCGCTCCTGTCGCTCCCGGCCTTCGACGAGCGCGGCCGCGTGGCGGCGATCGTCGAGCGGCTCGTCGCGGGCGAGTCCGTCGCGCTCTGCACGGACGCCGGCACGCCGGGCGTCTCGGATCCGGGCGCGGCGCTCGTCGCGGCCGCCTGGGCGGCGGGCGCGACCGTCGTGCCCATCCCCGGCCCGAGCGCTGCGCTCGCCGCGCTCGCCGCGTCGGGCTTCCCCGCCGACCGGTTCCTCTTCACCGGGTTCCTGCCGCGCAAGGGCGCGGGACGCGCCGAGGCCCTCGCGCTCCTCGCCGCCACGCCGGCGACGCTCGTGCTCTACGAGGCGGGGAACCGGACGCGCGAGACGCTCGAGGATCTGGCCGAGGCGCTCGGCGACCGGGAGGCGCTCGTCGCGCGCGAGCTGACGAAGCTCCACGAGGAGCTCCTGCGCGGGCGCCTCCGCGAGCTCGCCGCCCGGCTCGCGGACGAGGTCCGCGGCGAGGTGACGCTCGTCGTCTCGAGCGAGGGGGCCGCGCCACCCGCGCGGCCGGCGCCGGAGGTGCCGCTCGCGGACGAGCTCGCGCGCAGGCTCGCGGCGGGCGAGCCTCCGTCGGCGATCGCGCGCGAGGTCGCCCGCGCCCGCGGGCTGAAGCGCGCCGACGTCTACGCGGCCCTCGAGCGGCTGAAGCACGGCGCGAAGCCGGAGTAGGAAGGGGCTTCGAGCGGCGCCGGGATGGCGCGCTACTCTAGAGGCCGCGATCGCCGCTCGAGGGCGCCTCGCGGCGCGCTCCGTCCAGGCCGGCGGCGCGGTCGAGCACCATGTCCGAGGAGCCGGGGAAGCGCGGGGGCGTGGCCGCCACGTCCACGAAGCCGTACCGCGCGTAGAGCCCCTGTGCGTCGCGCGTGGCGAGGCAGACGAAGCGCGTCCGCCGCACGGCGGGGTGGTCGAGGAGCAGCGTCATCACCCGCTTGCCGAGGCCCTGTCCGCGCCAGGACCGCGCGACCACCACGTCGTAGATCCAGGCGCGCCGCCCGTCCGACACCGCGCGCGCGGAGGCGACGAGCGCGCCGTCCGGCGACCGCGCGCCCACCCAGGCCGTCGCCCCGAGGTGAGCGGGCCCGATGAGCTCCCGCGCGACCCCCTCCCACCAGTACTCGCCGCCGAGGAGCGTCTCCACGGCCGGGAGGTCCTCGGGTCCGAGGGCGGCGTGCAGCCGGACCCCCTCCGCCGCGAGGAAGGGAGGCGTGGGCGCCGCGGGGTTCGCCTCGCGGATCGCCTCGATCGCCTGGGGGTCGCCGGGGGCGCCACGCTCCCACAGGCCGAGGAGGATGCGCTCGATCTCCCCGGGCGTCCGGTTCTGCAGGAGCTTCCACTTTCCGTCGATCCGCTCGAAGGGCACGAAGAAGACCCGCACGCCCTCGAGCTCGCCGCGGTAGAGCGGATCGCCGGCGTCGATGGGCCGGTACCGCCCCTCGGGCTGCCAGCGGCGCATGAGGGCCTCGAGGGCCCGGGCCTTCGTGGCGGGATCCTCCACCGCCGTGAGCGTCCCGTGCACCTGCACGCTCCGGAAGAGGGTGGTGGCGGGGCAGGCGCGCACCGGGTCCACCATCCAGCTCGGGACGTGCGCCACCACCTCCTCGGCGGACACCACCGCCGGTCGGCCGAGGCAGGTCGCCTTCTCGCCGGCGTGGGCGCCGTGGAAGAAGACGCCGTCCTCGAGCACCGCTGCGTCGAGCGCGCGCAGCACGGGCGCGCCCGCGGGGGTGGTGGTGGCGAGGTGCACGACCGGCGCGCGGGCGAGGAGCGCCAGCGCGCGGGCCGGGTCGGCGCGGAAGATCTCTCGTCTCATGCCGGGAGCGTGGCCCGGCGCTGGTCCTGCGAAAAGGTCCAGTCCTGATAAACTCACTGGACCAGTGCGCACCTGGACCCTCGCCCTCGCCCTCGATCGCGACGACCCCGCGCCGCTCGCGGTGCAGATCGCCCGCGGCCTCGCCGCGCGCATGCGCTCGGGCGCGCTCGAGCCCGGGGCGGCGCTCCCCTCGAGCCGCGAGCTCGCCCGCGCGCTGGCGGTGCACCGCAACACGGTCCTCGCCGCGTACGGCGAGCTCGCCGCCGAGGGCTGGATCGAGGCCGCCCGGGCGCGAGGCACGTTCGTGTCGCGCGAGCTGCCCGCCCGTCCGCCGCGGCGCTTCGCGCCCCCGCCCGCGGGGCGCG
>NZ_JALCZC010000062.1:0-23703 GCF_022690805.1 Anaeromyxobacter sp. SG66 | reverse complement strand
GGCGCAGCGGCGCCCGCCCCCCGCGCCGCGCCCGCGCCCAAGGCCGTCCCGACGAACGGCGTCCCCGCGCCTGCCGCCGCCGCCGCGGCCGACCCGGTGCCCGCCGCCGAGAAGCCCGTCACCCCGAACCCCGAGACGAAGTGAGGACGCGACCGTGAGATCGAACGCAGGAAAGCTCGTCGCCTGGGGAGTCGCCGTGGCGCTGGTCGCCGCGTTCGCCGCCTACATGACGACGCAGGTCATCCGGCCCGCGGCGGAGGCGAGCCCGCTGCCCACCCCCGGCGCGCTGACGCTGCCCGACATCGTCTTCTACGTGCTCGCCGCCCTGACCGTGGCCGGCGCGGCGGGCGTCGCCCTCTCGCGCAACATCCTCTACTCCGCCCTGGGGCTCCTCACGGCGCTCCTCGGGGCGGGCGGCCTCTACGTGTTCCTGTCGGCGGACTTCGTCGCCATCACCCAGCTGCTCATCTACATCGGCGGCGTGCTGGTGC
Organism: Anaeromyxobacter sp. SG66; assembly: GCF_022690805.1. Classification (NCBI taxonomy): domain Bacteria; kingdom Pseudomonadati; phylum Myxococcota; class Myxococcia; order Myxococcales; family Anaeromyxobacteraceae; genus Anaeromyxobacter; species Anaeromyxobacter sp. SG66. Next base: position 23,212 of record NZ_JALCZC010000062.1, on the reverse strand, counting down.
TCGTGCTGTTCGCCGTGATGCTCACGAGCCGCATCACCGACGTCAAGGTGTCGAACGCGAGCTTCGGGCCGTTCGGCGGCGTCCTGCTCTTCGTCGCGGTGGCGCCGGTCCTCCTCGCGGTCGCGCTGCTCACGCCCTGGGCCGCCCGCGAGCCCGGACCGCTCGCGCCGACGACCGCCGCCATCGGCAACGCGTTCCTCACGCGCTGGCTGCTGCCCTTCGAGGTCGCGTCGATGGTGCTCCTCGCGACGCTGATCGGGGCGGTCGTCATCGCGCGCAAGGAGCTCAAGGCCGACTGAAGGCCGGAGACCCCATGATCTCGCTCACTCACTTCCTCGTCGTCGGTGCGCTGCTCTTCACCCTCGGCCTCGTGACGGTCGCCACCCGTCGCAACGCCGTCGGCATCCTGATGGGCGTCGAGCTCATCCTGAACGGCGCCAACGTGAACTTCGTGGCCTTCAACCACTACGTGACCGGCGGCGTGACCGGACAGGTGTTCGCGCTCTTCGTCATCGTCCTCGCGGCGGCGGAGGCCGCGGTGGGCCTCGCGATCGTCCTCTCCATCTTCCAGACGTTCAAGACCATCGACGTCCGCCACGCGGACCTCATGCGAGAGTAACGATGGAACACGCGAACCTTCAGGTGGTCGGCCACGCGGCCGAGGAGCTCGGCCGGCTGGCCGTGCACCACGTCTCGTACCTCTGGCTCATCCCGCTGTTCCCGCTCGTCGGCGCGGCCATCAACGCGCTCGTCGGGTGGAAGCTGCAGCGGATGTTCGGCAAGAAGATCGTCCACCGCATCGCCGTCACCGCGATGCTCGCGGCGTTCGCGGTGGCGCTGCGGGCGTTCTGGCAGATCCTCCACCTCCCCGCCGAGGAGCGCTTCCTCCAGGACACGCTCTGGAACGTGCTCACCGCCGGGCGCGTGACGGTGGATCTCGCGTTCGCGCTCGACCCGCTCTCGATGATGATGACCCTCGTCGTCACGGGGATCGGGACGCTCATCCACGTCTTCTCCATCGGCTACATGGCCGACGAGCCGGCGTACTGGCGGTTCTTCTCGTACCTGAACCTGTTCATCTTCGCGATGCTGCTCCTCGTCATGGGGGACAACTTCGCGGTGATGTTCTTCGGGTGGGAGGGCGTCGGCCTCGCGAGCTACCTGCTCATCGCCTTCTGGTACACGGATCCGGAGAAGGCCAAGGCCGGCATGAAGGCCTTCGTGGCGAACCGCTTCGGCGACTTCGGCTTCATCGCCGGCCTCCTGCTCCTGTTCTGGGCCCTCGGCGGCGCGTGGACGCCGCGGGACGGCGGCCTCCTCCGCAACACGGACTACCAGCCGGCGGCCGAGCTCAACGCGGTCGCCCCCGCCGCGACCGCGGCCGAGGCGGACGCGCTCGCACCGCGCGTCGAGGGCGTGAAGGTCGGCCCGACGCTGAACTTCCGCGAGCTGCGCGACCAGGTCGTCATCGAGGCGACCGGCGTGAAGGAGCGGCTCGTCCACACGCACATCTGGGGCGTCTCGATCCTCGCGCTCATCGGGATCCTGCTGTTCGTCGGCGCGATGGGCAAGAGCGCCCAGCTGCCGCTCTACGTGTGGCTCCCGGACGCGATGGCCGGCCCCACCCCGGTCTCCGCCCTCATCCACGCGGCGACCATGGTCACCGCCGGCGTCTACATGGTGGCGCGCCTCAACTTCCTCTTCGCGCTCTCGCCGTCGGCGATGGGCTGGGTCGCGCTCATCGGCGCAGCGACGGCGATCTTCGCCGCCTCGATCGGCTTCTTCCAGTACGACATCAAGAAGGTCCTCGCCTACTCGACCGTCTCGCAGCTCGGCTTCATGTTCATCGGCGTGGGCGTGGGCGCGTACTGGGCCGGCACCTACCACCTCCTCACCCACGCGTTCTTCAAGGCGACGCTCTTCCTCGGGTCCGGCTCCGTCATCCTCGGCTGCCACCACGAGCAGGACATGCGGAAGATGGGCGGGCTGAAGAAGTACATGCCCATCACCCGCTGGACGTACCTCCTCGCCTGCATCGCCATCGCCGGGTTCCCGGTGATGAACGGCTTCTACTCGAAGGACGAGATCCTCTTCAAAGCCTTCACGAGCCGTCACCTCGAGCTGTTCGGGGTCGCGACGCCGTGGCTCGGGCCCGCGATCTTCGTCATCGGCATCGTCGCCGCGACCGGCACCGCCTTCTACATGTACCGGTCGTACTACATGACGTTCACCGGCGAGTACCGCGGGAACTCGGGCCACCACGACGAGCACAACGTCGACCCGCACGCCGCCGTCGCGGCGAAGTCGTCGGCGCTCTCGCACTCCGTCCACGCGGACGACGGCGCGGCGCACGCGTTCGGCGGGACGTCGCACGCGCCGGCGCACGGCGCCCTCGCCGACACGCCCGTCCACGCGGCGGCGGTCCACGCGGCGGCCGCCCACGCCCACGGCGCGCACGGCCACGACGCGGGTCACGCGACGGCGCACGACGACGACGCGGCGCACGGCCACGGGCACCACGGCGGCACGCCGCACGAGTCGCCCTGGACGATGACGCTCGTCCTCGTGCTCCTCGCGGCGGGCTCGTTCCTCACCCTCTTCCTCGGCATCCCGACGCTCTGGAGCCACGCGGCCCCCGCCCTCGAGCACTGGCTCGAGCCCGCGCTCCCCGCCGTGGAGGTCGCGAGCTGGCGGTTCCACGAGGTGCCGCACGCGCTGGAGTGGATGTTCCAGGGCATCGGCGTCCTCGCGGCGACGGTCGGCTGGGTCGCCGCCCGCGCGCTCTACAAGGACGGCAAGAGCGAGGTCCCCGCCCGCCTCAAGGCCCGCTTCGAGGGCGCCTGGACGGTCGTCTACAACAAGTATTACGTGGACGAGCTCTACGCGTTCGCCGTCCTCCGCCCCGCCGTCTCCTTCGCCCGCGCGCTGAGCCGCTTCGACGGCACGGTCATCGACGGCCTCGTGAACTTCGTCGGCGCCGTCGGCCGCACCCTCGGCCGGCTCGACGCCGCCATCGACAAGTACCTCGTGGACGGGCTGGTGAACGCGGTGGCGCAGGCCACGTGGGGCATCGGCCGCCAGATGCGGCACGTCCAGACCGGCCGGATCCAGACGTACCTCTACGGCGCGCTCGGGGGCGCGCTCGTCGTGGTCCTGCTGAACTTCCTCATCTCGTAGCGCCAGGAGAGCCGAGCACATGTTCCTGAACCCGGGCAACGTCCTCAGCTGGGCCACATTCTTCCCGCTCGCCGGAGCGGCCGCGATCGTCGTCCTGCTCGCGGTCCGTTACGTCGCGAACCTCCCCAAGAAGCTCGTCGACGACGGCGCGCGCCTCATCGCGCTGCTCGCCAGCGGGCTCTCGCTCGTCGCGGCGGTCGCCGCGTGGCGCATGTACGATCCGACCGACACGGGCGTGCAGCTCACGCACCACTTCGTGTGGATCCGCTCGTTCAACATCGAGTACTTCGTGGGCACGGACGGGCTCTCGATCTCGATGGTGCTCCTGTCCGGGCTCATCTCCTTCGTCGCGACCATCGCGTCGATGCCGTGGTGGTCGGGCGCCAAGGCCGCCGAGATGGCCGGCATGGTCGAGCACGACCACGGCCACGGGGACGACGCCCACCACCCGAAGCACTTCTCGGTGCGGATGGTGCCCGGCTACATGGTCATGCTGCTGCTCCTGCAGACCGGCATGATGGGCACCTTCGTCGCCCTGGACATGTTCCTCTTCTACGTGTTCTGGGAGGTCATGCTCCTGCCGATGTACTTCCTCATCGGCGTGTGGGGCGGGCCGCGCAAGGAGTACGCGGCGATCAAGTTCTTCCTCTACACCCTCGCCGGCTCCGTGCTGATGCTCCTCGCGATCATCGGCATCTACTACAACAGCGCGCCGGCGATGCTCGCGGACGGGACCCTCTCCTCCGGGCACACGTTCAACATCATCGAGCTCGGCCGCCAGGCCGCGAAGGGCCAGTTCCTCAACGCGGCGCCCATCCTCGGGATCGCGTTCACGAAGCTCGCCTTCGTCGCCCTCTTCATCGGGTTCGCGATCAAGATCCCGATGTTCCCCTTCCACACCTGGTTGCCCGACGCGCACGTCGAGGCGCCGACGCCGATCTCCGTCATCCTGGCCGGCGTGCTCCTGAAGATGGGCATCTACGGCATCCTCCGCTTCAACTACCCCATCCTCCCTGACGCGACCGCGTGGGCCGCGCACGCGATGGCGGTCTTCGGCGTCATCAACATCGTCTACGCCGCGTTCGTCTGCCTCGGGCAGAAGGACCTGAAGAAGCTCATCGCCTACTCGTCCGTCTCGCACATGGGCTTCTCGCTGCTCGGCATGGCGGCCATGACGCCCGCCGGCATCTCGGGCGCGGTGCTGAACCTCTTCACGCACGGCATCATCAGCCCGATGCTGTTCCTCATCGTGGGCGTGATCTACGACCGCGCCCACCACCGTGAGATCGAGAAGTTCGGCGGCCTCGCCTCCGAGCTCCCCGAGTACACCGCGATCATGGGCCTCGCGTTCTTCGCGTCGCTCGGCCTCCCCGGCCTCGCCGGCTTCATCGCCGAGTTCATGGTCTTCACGGGCGCGTTCCCGGTGTTCACCGGCTACACGATCATCTCGGCGACCGCCGTCATCATCACCGCCGCGTACTACCTGTGGGCGATCCACCGGATGTTCCTCGGCAAGCTGAACCCCGTCTACAAGGGGTACCCGGACCTCAACTGGCGCGAGCGCATCTCGCTCTACCCGCTCGCCGCCATCGCGATCGTCCTCGGCTTCTACCCGCAGGCGATCCTCGGGGTCATCAACCGCAGCCTGCACCTCATCATCCAGAACATCCGGCCGCTGTAGGCCCGGAGCGAGACCGTGATGGACTCCTTCCTCCCTCTCGTCGACGAGAACCTGCGCTCCGCGCTCTGGTTCCGGCCGGAGATGGCGCTCACGTTCGGGACGCTGATCCTGTTCGTGCTCGACGTCGTCTTCCGCCGGAGCGCGGCGCGGGTCGCGCTCCTCTCCGCCGCGGCGCTCGCCGTCCTCGCAGCGGCGGCGGGGCTCCTCGCCATCCAGCCGCCGGACGCCCAGTCGCTGTTCAACGGCATGCTCGCGAACGACGCGTTCGCCATCTTCTTCAAGTGGCTGTTCCTCGCGGCGGGGGCGCTCACCGTCGTCATCGCCGCGCAGGGGCGCGACTTCCCGCCCGAGCGCATCGGCCAGTTCTTCGCGCTGCTCATGGCGATCGTGCTCGGGATGTTCATGATGGCGAGCGCGACCGACCTGCTCATGGTCTACCTCTCCCTCGAGCTCGTCTCGATGGTGAGCTACGTCCTCGCGGGCTTCCGCAAGGGCGACCGCAAGGCCGCCGAGGGCTCGCTGAAGTACGTCATCTACGGCGGCGTGGCCTCGGGGGTCATGCTCTTCGGCATGAGCTACCTGTACGGCCTCACGGGCACGACGAGCCTCCACGCGGTCGGCGCCCAGCTGCAGGGGATCCAGGCCGGCTCGGCCGTCTCGGTCGCGGCGACGCGCATCGCGCTCGTGGTCTCCATCGTGTTCGTCACCGCCGGCGTCGGCTACAAGGTCGCCGCGGTGCCGTGGCACATGTGGTGCCCGGACGTGTACGAGGGCGCGCCCACGCCGTTCACGGCGTTCCTCTCCGTCGGCCCGAAGGCCGCGGGCTTCGCGCTCGCGATCCGGATCTTCAACACCGCGCTCGCCGGCCCCGCCTCGCCCGCCACCGGCTTCGCCGTGGCGCTCGCCGGGATCCCCTGGCCCGCCGTCATCGGGGTCGTCTCCGCCGTCACGATGACGCTCGGCAACTTCACCGCGCTCGGGCAGACGAACCTGAAGCGGCTCCTCGCCTACTCGTCCATCGCGCACGCGGGCTACACGCTCATGGGCCTCTCCACGGTCTCCGACCGCGGCGTGCAGGCCGTCATGATCTACATGCTCGTGTACCTCGTCATGAACGTGGGCGCGTTCCTGGTCGTGATCCTCGTCGCCGAGGCGACCGGCTCGGAGTCGATCCTCGACTACCGCGGCCTGTCCAGGCGCCACCCGGTCGCGGCGGTGGCGTTCGCGATCTTCCTGTTCTCGCTCACGGGGCTCCCGCCGTTCGCCGGGTTCGCGGGCAAGTGGTACCTGTTCTACGCGGTCTTCGAGCGGATCGACGGGCCTGGCGGAGGCTGGTACGCGTGGCTCGCGCTCATCGGCGCGCTCAACACGGCGGTCTCGCTCTACTACTACGTGCGCGTGGTGCGGGCGATGTTCATCGACGCGCCGTACACGGCCGACGCGCCGGCCATCCGCGCGCGCCCGGGCTACCAGCTGCTGCTCGGCGGGTTCTCGCTGGCCATCCTGGTGTTCGGGATCTGGTGGACGCCCATGATCCGCTGGACGCAGGCGTCGCTGCAGCTGTTCCGCGGGTAGGCGACCCCCGCAGCGCGCCGCGGCGAGCGGCCCGACCGGTTCCAGCCGGTCGGGCCGTTCTCTTTTCGCGTCCCGCGCGGGCGCCGCCCTCTAGGGCCTGCGAGCCTCGAGGCGCGCGAGGTCCGCCGCGCTCATCGTGACGTCGCCGAAGTGGCGGTCCGGCGAGATCTGCGGTCCGTGGAAGTCGGAGCCCGCCGTGGGCACCAGGTCGAGCGCCTCGGCCGCGCGGCGGTACTTCTCGCGCACCGACGGGTTGTGGTCGGCGTGCAGCACCTCGACGCCCTCGACGCCGAACGCGCGCAGCCGCTCGAGATCGCCGCGCTCCAGGCCCGACACGCCGGGATGGGCGACGGTGGTGGTCCCGCCCGCGGAGCGCACGAGCCGCACGGCCTCCTCGGCGTCGAGCCGATAGCGCTGGACGTACGCCGGCCGGCCTTCGCCGAGGAAGCGGTCGAACGCCTCCTTCACGTCCACGACCGCCCCCGTCTCCACGATCGCCCGCGCCACGTGCGGCCGACCGATCGTCTTGCCGCCGCTGTACTTCTCGATGTCGTGGACCTGCAGCCGCACGCCGAGCGTGGAGAGCTTCTTCACGATCTGCTCCATGCGGGTGCGTCGCTGGTCCGCCAGGAAGTCCTCGAAGCGCCTCAGGGCCGCGTCCGCCGGGTCCACGAAGTGCCCGAGGAGGTGGATCTCGCGCCGGTCGAGGAACGCGGAGAGCTCGATCCCGGGCACGAAGCGGAGGCCGAGGCGCTCCGCGGCCTCGTTCGCCGCGGGCAGGCCCGCCACCGTGTCGTGATCGCAGAGCGCCCAGACCTTCACGCCGGCCGAGGCGGCGCGCGCCGCGACGTCGCCTGCGGCGAACTGCCCGTCGGACGCGAGGCTGTGCGAGTGCAGGTCGATGAGTCCGTCGGCGGTCGGCCCAGCCATGAAATGTCCACCTCGTGCGTGCTACAATATCGACTTCAAGCACAGCGCGCTCGGCGGGAGAGGTGGCGCGCGGGGAAGGCCTCGATGCAGCACGTACTGCGTATCTCGCGGAAGATCGATTACGGGCTCCGGGCGATGATCTACCTCGCCTCGATCCCGCAGGAGTCGGTGGTGCCCTTCCGGGAGATCGCGCGCCAGATGGACGTACCGGAGGACTTCCTCGCGAAGATCCTGAAGACCCTCGTCGACCAGAGCCTCGTGAAGTCCACGCGCGGCCCGCACGGCGGCTACGCCCTCGCGCGCTCGCCGAACGAGATCAGCTTCCTCGACGTCATCGAGGCGGTGGAGGGGCCGGTCGCCCTGAACGTCTGCCTCGACGGCGAGGACGCTTGCGGTCACTCGACCGCGTGTACCATGGTCTCGGTCTGGCGCCAGGGGCAGGAGCGGATGCTCGACGTCTACCGGCAGGCGAAGCTCGTCGAGCTCGCCTTCAAGCCGGCCGACGACGGCCAGATCGGCCTCGTCCAGCTCCAGCTCCAGTCGTCGGCGCGCGAGGCATGATCTAACGGGGACTGCGTCCCCGCCCCTGCTCGGCGGGTCCCGTGAGCCGTCGCGACGGGGTACCCCTCCCTGCTGGCGACATGGCCGCGCCCGCCTCCAGCCCCGTGTTCCTTGACGCTCCCCGCGGCGGCCGATAACTTCCGCGCCCGCCATGGCCCAGAACTCCAAGGTTCTCCGGAAGAAGTACCTCTCCCGTCCGCCCGTCGAGCCGATGCGCCTCCGGCCGGGGATGTCGGTCGAGGATCTCGTCGACGTCTATCGCCGCGCGGGCGCCTTCAACGGTGGCCGGCTCGCGGAGGGCTGCGACCTGTTCGGCCGGATGATCGACTCGGGCGCGACGATCGCGCTCACCGTCACCGGCGCCATGGCGCCCGCGGGGGTGGGCGGCGCGATCCAGGCGATGATCGAGGCGGGCTTCGTGGACCTCGTCATCTCCACGGGCGCGAACCTGTACCACGACCTCCACTTCGCGCTGAAGCTGCCGGTCGTCCAGGGCCACTTCCACGTGGACGACAAGGAGCTGTACCAGGCGGGCATCGAGCGCATCTACGACGTGTTCATCACCGAGGATTCGCTCCTCGACACCGACGCCTTCGTGCGCGAGGCGCTCGAGAAGGCGCCCAAGGCGCTGCGCGCCCGCATCTCCACGCCGCAGCTCCACCACTACCTCGGCCAGCTCGTGAACCAGCAGGCGCCGCTGCCGGAGAAGAGCTGGGTCGCGACCGCCGCCCGGTACGACGTCCCGGTGTTCACCTCCTCGCCGGGCGACTCCTCGATCGGCATGAACGTCGCCGCCATGAAGCTCCGCGGCGGCGAGACCACGATCGACCCCGACCTCGACGTCCTCCAGTCGACGGCCATCGTCTACGACGCCAAGGTGAACGGCGTCGTCATCCTCGGGGGCGGCTCGCCCAAGAACTTCTACCTGCAGACCCAGCCGACCCTCTGGCAGATCCTCGACCTCAACCGCGGCGGCCACGAGTACGTCCTGCAGATCTCGACGGACTCGCCGCAGTGGGGCGGCCTCTCGGGCGCGACGCCCTCCGAGGCGATCAGCTGGGGCAAGGTGCAGGCGAACATGATGAAGAACCACGTCGTGGTCTACTCGGACACGACGATCGCAGCGCCGCTCGTGTTCGCGTACGCGCTCGCGACGCGCAAGAAGCGCAAGCCCAAGCGGCTCTTCAAGCGCCTCCCGGACATGTACGAGACGCTCCGCAAGGCCCACGTCAAGAAGCACCCGGGCTCGGACGCGCTGCCGGAGATGCGCGACTCGGGCAAGGCGAAGTCCGTCGGCCCTGGCCGCGCGCTGCCGCGCCGTTAGACGTCCTCCATGTCCTTCGACCCCTCCGCCGCCGCCCAGCCGGGCTCCGGCGTCTTCGGCCTCCCGCACTCGGAGGAGGACGCCGGCGTCGTCCTCGTGCCCGTGCCGTTCGAGGCCACCACCTCCTACGGCGGCGGCACGAACCGCGGCCCCGAGGCGATCCTGTCGGCGAGCCGGCAGGTCGACCTGTTCGACGTGGAGACCGGCCGCCCCTACGAGGCCGGGATCCACATGCTCGAGGTGCCCGCGGCCATCGCCCGGCTCGACGAGGAGGCGCGCGCCGCCGCGGCGCCGGTGATCGCAGCCGGGGGCGTCGTGCAGGGCCGGGACGACCTCGCCCGCGCCGCCCAGGCGGTGGATCGGGCGTGCGAGCAGGTGAACCGGTGGGTGGAGGAGCGCGTCGAGGGCCTGCTCGTGCGGGGCAAGCGCGTCGGCCTCGTCGGCGGCGACCACTCCACGGCGCTCGGCTGCATCGCCGCCCACGCGCGCCGCCACCCCGGGCTCGGCGTCCTGCACGTCGACGCCCACGCCGACCTGCGGGTCGCCTTCGAAGGCTTCACTTACAGCCACGCCTCGGTGCTCTACAACGCGGCGGAGCGCTGCCCGGACATCGGGCGGATCGTGCAGGTGGGGCTGCGCGACCTGTCGGAGGAGGAGCACGCGTACGCCGGCCGGTCGGGCGGGCGCATCGTGCAGCACCACGACGCGCAGCTCGCCCAGGCCCGCTTCGACGGCGAGCCGTGGACGGCCACTGTCCGGCGCATCCTGGAGCCGCTCCCGCGCGACGTCTACGTGTCCTTCGACGTGGACGGCCTCGATCCGACGCTCTGCCCGCATACGGGCACGCCCGTGCCGGGCGGGCTCTCGTTCCAGGAGGCGACGGCGCTCGTCGGCGGCATCGTGCGGAGCGGCCGGCGCATCGTCGGCTTCGACCTCGTGGAGGTCGCCCCCGATCCGGACGGCGGCGAGTGGGACGGCAACGTCGGCGCGCGCCTGCTCTACAAGCTCGTCGGCTGGATGCTCCGCTCGCAGGCGGCCTGATCCTCGGACGGGCGAGGCCCTGACGCGGAGCGCCGTCGCGCCTCCGCGCCGCTCGGGGTTGCGCGCGGCGGCCCCCGGGCCGACCGTTCCGGTGTGAAGCCGCCCCAGCCGCTCCGCCTGGACGAGCGCCCAGCCATCCCCACGCCGCGCGACATCGTCGAGCGGCTCTCCCGGTTCGTCGTCGGCCAGGAGCGCGCCAAGCGCGCGCTCGCGATCGCCGCGTACAACCACCTGAAGCGCACCGCCCTCCGGCGCACGCGCCGGCAGGTGCCCATCCGCAAGTCGAACGTGCTGCTCATCGGCCCGACCGGCTGCGGGAAGACGCACCTCGCGCGGAACCTCGCGCAGATCCTCGACGTCCCCTTCCACGTGGCCGACGCCACGGAGTTCACCGAGGCCGGGTACTACGGCAAGGACGTCGAGCTGATCATCACGGAGCTGCTCGCGAAGGCGGGGCACGCCGTCGAGGAGGCGCAGCGCGGGATCGTCTTCATCGACGAGGTGGACAAGATCGCCCGTCGGACGCAGGGGCACCGCAGCGGCGTCGGCTCGCGCGACATCGGGGGCGAGGGCGTGCAGCAGGCCCTCCTGAAGCTCCTCGAGGGGCGCGAGGTCACCGTCCCCCTCGACGCCGCTCCGCACTGGTCTCGCCAGGAGGCGATCCCGGTCGACACGACCGACGTGCTCTTCGTCTGCGCCGGGACGTTCACGGACGTCTTCGCCTACGCGGCCGAGGGGCGCGGCCTCGGCTTCGGCGCGCGCGACGGCCGCCGGCGCGCGGCGCGGGCGATCCGCCAGAAGGACCTCCTCGAGTACGGGATGCTCGCCGAGTTCCTCGGGCGGCTGCCGGTCGTCGTCCAGCTGGACGAGCTCTCGCAGGAGGAGCTCCTCGCCGTCCTCACCGGTCCGCCCGACGCGATCGTGCGCGAGGTGAAGGAGCTGCTCTTGGCCGACGGCGTCGAGCTGGCGTTCACCGACGGGGCGCTGAGGGAGATCGTGCGGTTCGCGACGGACCGCGGGCTCGGCGCGCGCGGCCTGCGCGGCGTCGTCGAGGAGGTCGTCGCCGATCTGCTCTTCGAGGCGCCGGAGCGGCGCGGCACGCGCGCGACGGTCGACGCGGCCTGGGTCCGGCGTCGCGTGGACAGGATCGACCCGGCGACGCTCCACTGAGGGACCTCAGCGCCGCTCGGGCTCGCCCTCCCCGCGCGTCCGGAACCGCTCGAGCGTTTTCGCGCCGTCCGGCGCGACGCGCTCGACGAGGTCGTACCGCCCCGCGAGATCCACGAGCTGGCTCGAGCGCAGCGCCCGCGAGAGCCCCTCGGGCGCGAGGCGGCCCGCGAGGGCGAGGATCGAGAGCAGCACCCAGGCGCCGAGCGCGCCCTTCACGCCGCCGAGGAGCGCGCCCAGCCCTCGGTCGGCCGGGCCGCGCACGGCGCGCGCGGCCGCGGTGCCGCGCAGCAGCGCGCCGCCGACGAGCGAGACCAGCGCGGAGACGCCGAGGAACAGGAAGGTGGGCGCGACGACGCGCGCGACGGGGGCGGAGGCGAACCGGCCGAGGCCGGCCGCCACGGGCACGGCCAGGTGGTGCGCGGCGAGGCCTCCGGCGGCCACCGCCGCGAGCTGGACCAGCTGCCGGAGGGCCCCCGACGACGCGCCCAGCACGGCGGCGAGCGCCACCGCCGCGAGCGCCGCGAGATCGATCGTCGTGCCGGTCACTTGATCTTGAAGGCGTCGCCCTTCGCGCGCCCCCTGTCGAGCTCGCGCTGCACCGTGGCGAGCTGTTCCTTGAAGCGGGCGTTCTCGGGCTCGTACATGAGCGCGCTCTTCAGCGCGCGCTCCGCGCCCTCGAGGCGAGCGGCCTCGATCTCGACGAGCGCCGCCGCGTAGAACTTCCGGCCGTTCGGCGTCTGCCCGAGCTGCTCCTCGAGCTTCCGCTTCTGCTCGTCCTTCACCGCGGCCTCCTCGACCTCGGTGAAGCGCAGCTTCGCGGCGCGGTCGGGCCCGGAGACGTCGGCCTGGTAGCGCGCGCGCTTCCGGTCGTCGCGGAGCACCGTGTACGCCTCGTTGATGCGCCGGTAGATCCGGCCGACGAGGTCGCGCAGGGCGGCGTTGGGGAACGCGGCGAAGCGGTCCGGGTGGTACGCGCGCGACTCTCGGTAGTAGGCGGCCTTGATCTCCGCGGGCGTGGCGCCCTGCGGGAGCTTCAGGATCGCGAAGTAGTCGAGCTGATCCAGCGCGCCGGCCAGCGTCTCCACCTCGATGAGGAACTGGGCGTCCATCGTCTTGCCTCCGTCGGCCTAGGCGCGCGGGCCGTGGGCGAGCTCGAGCTCGGCGTTGTGGTCGATCGCCGCGCGGAGGTCCTGCTCCGAGAGCCCCGACGAGAGGCTGATCGTGGTGGAGGTGCGCTGGCCCGTCTCGAGGTCCGCGGCGGAGACGTTCACGATGCCGTTCGAGTCGATCTCGAACGTCACCTGGATCTGCACCGCGCCGCGCTGCGCCACCCGGAAGCCCTTGAACTCGAACTCTCCGAGGAGCTCGCAGCCCTCCGCGCGGTTCGACTCCCCCTGGTAGACGCGGATCTTCACGCGGTCCTGGCCGTCGCGGCTCGTCGTGAAGGTCTTCGACTTCTCGATGGGGATGGGGGTGTTCTTGTCGATGATCTTCTCGGTGAAGCCGCCCACGGTGCCGACGCGGAGCGACAGCGGGGTCACGTCGAGCAGGTAGCTCGCCTGGCCGTGCTCGGCGGCGTTCCGGTTCAGGAGCGCGTGCGCCTGCAGCGCGGCCCCGAGCGCGACCGCCTCGTCGGGGTCGATCCCGGACATCGGCTCCTTCTGGAAGTAGTGCCGGACGCTGTTGCGGACGATCGGCAGCCGCGTCGGGCCGCCGACCAGGATGACCGCGTCGACGTCGCCCGCGGTGAGCCGCGCCGACTGGAGCGCCTCGTCGCAGACCTTGAAGGTGCGCTGGACGAGATCCATCACCATCCGGTTGAACTGGTCGGTGGTCAGCTTGCCGCGCAGGTCGAGCACCTCGCCCTCCGGCGACTGGCAGATCCCGGGGACGTGGATGCTCGCCACCCCGTCCCGCCCCACCTCGATCTTCGCGCGCTCGCCCGCCTCCTTCAGCATCTGCAGGCAGAACTTGTTCTGCCGGAGGTCGAGCCCGTGCCGCGCGAGGAAGTCGTCCGCGAGCCACGTCATGATCCGGTCGTCGAAGTCGTCGCCGCCGAGGTACGTGTCGCCCGCGGTCGAGAGCACCTCGAAGACGTCCTTGCCGATCTCGAGGATCGACACGTCGAACGTGCCGCCGCCGAGGTCGTAGACGCAGATCTTCTGGGAGATGTCCCGGCCGAAGCCGTAGGCGAGCGCGGCCGCGGTCGGCTCGTTGATGATGCGCAGCACCTCGAGGCCGGCGATGCGGCCCGCGTCCTTCGTCGCCTGGCGCTGGTTGTCGTTGAAGTACGCCGGGCAGGTGATGACGGCCTTCTTCACGTCGCGCCCGAGGGCGGTCTCGGCGATCGCCTTCATCTCCTTCAGGACGAGCGCGGAGACCTCCGGCACGGCGAGGTCGCGGTCGCGCACCTGCAGGCGGACCGCGTTGTTCGGCCCCTCCACGATCCGGTACGGCATCACCGCCTGCGCCTTCTTCACCTCGTCGGAGAAGAAGAAGCGCCCGATGAGCCGCTTCGCCGAGTACACCGTGCTCTCGGCGTTCGTGATGATGTTCTTCTTCGCGTCGTTTCCGACGAGGACGGAGCCGTCCTCGAGGAAGGACACGACCGAGGCGTGCGTGCGGTCCCCCCACTCGTTCGGGAGTACCTGCGGGGACGCGCCGGCCTGGGTGACGGCGGCGACGGCGCTGTAGCTGGTTCCGAGATCGATTCCGACCGCGATGTCGTCGCTCATGGATGTTGTCCAGCGGTTTCGCCGGGTTAGCGCATCCTAGCGGCGGCTTCGACAGGCTGTCAAACGAGCGACCCCCCCCTCGTGTGGGCGTTCGGCGACCGACGCCGGCCCCGAGGCGCGTCCCCGGTTATTACTGTTTCGAGTGGCGAGGCGATCTCTCGCCGCAGGGTTCGTCGACCCGAGGAGAACGGATACATGGGCGCGCTCGTCGCGGTCCTTCAGACCGATGACAGCTTGCTCCGGTGCCAGCTGGAGCGGCTCAGGTCGCACGTGTCGCTGCAGGGCGAGGGGGACACCCTCCCGCTGGCCTACGGCTTCGGCTACTACACGGCCGGGAACGTGCTGCTCGGGAAGCGTCCCTCCGGGGCGACCGCTCCGCTCTCCCTCCCCGAGCTCGTGGGGAAGGTCGACTCGGAGGCGCTGCTCGTCCACGCACGGCTCTCGTCCGGCCTCGCCTCCAAGGACGAGAACACCCAGCCGTTCCGCTACCGCCGCTGGCTCTTCGCGCACGCGGGGACCGTCGCGGGGTGGGAGGGTATCCGCCCCAGGCTCCTCTCGGCGATCCCCGACCACCTCCGCCGGCAGATCGCGGGGGAGAGCTCCTCCGAGCACGCGTTCATGCTGTTCGCGAAGCACCTCAAGGACGACGGCCGCCTCGACGACCTCGACCTCGACGCGGCCACCGCGGGCCGCGCGCTCGCGAGGACGGTGCGACAGCTCGAGGCGTGGGCGCGCGAGGCGGGGGAGCAGAAGGCGAGCCGGCTCGTGTTCGTGGCGACGAACGGGCGGATCATGGTCGCGACGCGCCGGGGAGGACCGCTCTTCTACGCGCTCTACGAGGGCATCGTCCCGTGCCCCCTCGACGAGATCGGCCTCGACACGCCCGAGAGCGATCCGCGCGTGCGGCCGCACCGGCGGGTGAAGGCGGTGGCGTTCGCCACGCGGCTCCTCGCCCCCAACGGCTTCATCGAGGTCCCGGAGGGGAGCGTCGTCGCGGTGAGCCGCTCCCTGCAGGTGTCGGTGTCGAGCCTCAACGGTCCCTGAACGACAGTTCGAGATTCGCGCCACCTTCGGTGACGCGAATCACGCTGTCGTTCAGGGATGTTCGAACGGGGGCTGCGCCCCCGCCCCGCCGAGCGAAGCTCGTCGGGGCCCCACCCCGGCTCGCCGGGTCCCGTGCGCCGCCGCGAGCGGCTTCGCCGCTTCCGCGGCGTCGCCCCGGCGGGCTCGCGTCGCTCGCCTGGCGGCGGCCGACCTGGTCGGCGCTGCCCGCTCTGGCGGACTCGATCCCGGGACGGACGCCGGTCAGACCACGCTCCACGGGCGGGGGACGAAGATCCCCTCCCACACGCCGATGGCGAAGCGGTCGGTCATCCCGGAGAGCCAGTCGATCACGGCCCGCTGCGGCGGATCGCCCTCGCGCGCGACCACGCCGTGCCGCTCGCGCAGCCGCCCGGGATCCTCGACGCACCAGTCGTGGAGATCGCGCAGGATCCGCTGCGCCTTCACGAACTCGTCGTGGACGACGGGGTTCTCGTAGACGCGCGCGTACAGGAAGTCGCGCAGCGCGAGCAGCGCCTCGTGCACGTCCGGCGACATCTCGATGTGGCCGCCCCCGTCCACGTCGGAGCGGCGGATGACGTCGCGGATGAGCGTGCGGTACCGCGAGGTGCCGCCGCCGCCGAGCACCCCGCGGATCGGCGCCGGGACGTCCGCCTCCTCGAAGAGCCCGGCCCGCACGGCGTCGTCGAGGTCGTGGTTCACGTACGCGATGATGTCGCTAAGCCGGACGATCTCGGCCTCGAGGGTGAGCGCCTTCGCGCCGCTCCCCTTGAGCAGCACGTTCCCCTTCCCCTTCGAGTGGCGCAGGATCCCGTCCCGCACCTCGGCGGTGAGGTTCAGCCCCTGCCCGTCGTTCTCGAGCACGTCCACGACGCGCACCGACTGGATGACGTGGTGGAAGCCGCCCGGCACGACGTCGTTCAGGATGCGCTCCCCGGCGTGCCCGAACGGCGTGTGGCCGAGGTCGTGCCCCATGACCATCGCCTCGACCAGCATCTCGTTCAGCCGGAGCGCGCGGGCGATGGAGCGCGCGACCTGCCCGACCTCGAGCGTGTGGGTGAGGCGCGTGCGGTAGTGATCGCCGCGCGGCGCGAGGAAGACCTGCGTCTTGCCGGCGAGGCGGCGGAAGGCCTTCGAGTGGACGAGCCTGTCCCGATCGCGCTGGAACGAGGGCCGCTCGTCGTCTTCCGGCTCCGGGCGCTCGCGCCCGCGGGACTGCGACGCCCGCGCGGCCCGCGGGTGCAGCGTCCGTTCCTCGAGGTCCTCGAGCATCTCGCGGATGGTCCCGGGCATGCGCCGCTTTCTAGCGCCCGGCCCCCGGCCTGTCACCCGTAGAAGCTCGCCTCCAGCGTCGCGAGGAAGACGTTCGCGAGCGCGTGCACCACGACCGGGGCGACGAGCCCGCCCGTGCGCTCTCGGACCCACCCGAACAGGAGCCCGGGCAGGAAGGTCGCGAGGCGCCAGGGCTCCAGCACCACCAGGTGGCCGAGCGCGAAGAGCGCCTGTGTCCAGAGGAACCCCGCCCCGAGGCGCGCGCCGAGCACCGTGACGCCGCGCTCCGGCGCGGAGCGGGCCCAGCTCGTCTGCATCCAGCCCCGGTAGAAGAGCTCCTCCGGCGCGGCCACGACGAGGAACTGCACCACGACGAGGAGGAGCACGCGCTCCGGGAGCCGCGCCGACAGCCGCGGGGCGATGCCGTACGGCGCGACGACCCGCGCGATCGCCCCGGGCAGGTGCGGGAGCGCCTCCGCGTAGAGCCAGAACAGCGCGGCGAAGACGGGGAACACCACCGCGCAGACGAGGAGCCCCTGCAGCGCGCCCCGGCCGAGCGCGCGCCAGGTGGCGGGGTCCCGCGGGGCGAGGCGGGGGACGCCGTAGGCGGCCCACGGGTCGTGGCGCGCACGCAGGCGGCCGTCGGGGAGCGCGATGAACATGAAGGCGGCGACCCCGGCGAGGTTCCCGGCGAGGAGCCCCGACGGCTCGACGTAGGAGAGGAGCTTCGCGAGCGCGAGCCCGCCGACGGCGAGGAGCCAGGTCCGCACGAGCACGCGAGGCGGATCGGGGGCGGGCGTCCTCCGCTGGAGCGGGGCGGCGGTGCGCGGGTCGGCGGACGTCCTCTGCACCGGGCCGGGATCGCACGGGTAGCGCGGAGCGTCAACCCGCCGCGTGTGCGCGCGCGTGCGCCGCGGCGGCGCGAGCGAGCGCCCGCCCTCGCCGCTGCCTCCGGGCCGGTCACCTCCGCCGGGCGGGCCCGCTCCGGTCGGCCGTCGCCCTGGGAGGACCCTATACTCGCCGCATGGATCGGGCCCCCGCCGTCGCCGGGCGGTTCTACACCGCCGAGGCAGCCGCGCTCGCCTCGCAGGTGGACGGGTTCCTCTCGGGCGCGGGCGAGAAGCTCCGCGCGCGCGGCCTCGTCGCGCCGCACGCGGGCTACGTCTACTCCGGCGCGATCGCGGGCGCGGTCTACGCGCGCGTGGAGGTCCCCGCGCGCGTCGTCGTGCTCGGCCCGAACCACACGGGGCTCGGCGCCGGCGCCGCGCTCTGGCCCGCACGCGGCGCGTGGCGCACGCCGCTCGGCGAGGTGCCGGTGGACGCGGAGCTCACCGCGGCGCTCGCCGCCTCCCCCCTCGTCACCCCCGACCCGAGCGCGCACGCGCGCGAGCACGCGCTCGAGGTGCAGGTGCCGTTCCTCCAGCGCGCGCGGCCCGGCGTCACGATCGCCGCGCTCTGCCTCGCGCACCTCGCGCTCGAGGACTGCGTGGCGCTCGGGAGGACCGTCGCCGACGCGGCCTCCGCCGCCGGCGCGCTCGTCGTGGCCTCGAGCGACATGAGCCACTACCTCCCCGCGACGGTCGCGCGGCGCCTGGATCACCGCGCCATCGAGCGCATCCTCGCGCTCGATCCGGAGGGGCTCTACGAGGTGGTCCACGCCGAGGACATCTCGATGTGCGGCGTCGTGCCGGCCACCGTGATGCTCGTCGCCGCGCGGCTCATGGGAGCCTCGCGGGCGGAGCTCGTCCGCTACGGCCACTCCGGCGAGGTGACGGGGGACGACGACCAGGTCGTCGGCTACGCGGGGATCGCGGTGGTCTGACGGGGCCGCCGCGGAACGTCAGCGCCGGCGGCCGCGCCGCGCGAGCGCCGCGAGCGCGAGGAGCGCGGAGGCGAGCTCGCCCGCCCCGCCCGCCGACGCGCAGCCGCCGCGCCCCGCCGCCTTCACGGGGGAGGTCCACGTGGCCCCGCCGCGCGGGTAGATGGCGCAGAGGCCCGCCCGGTCGTCGGCGGTGAGGGTGCGCTTCGACACGTCGCCCAGGCTCGCCGCCGGGAACATGACGACCGCCCGGTACGGGCTCGTCCGCGGGTTGCAGTCCGAGTCGCCGAGGTTGCACGGGTGGGCGAGGCCGATGAAGTGGCCGATCTCGTGCGTCGCGTTCGACTGGAGGTCCACGTAGGTGCAGCCGCTCTGGGCGTAGAGCGTGCAGGGCGACTGCGCGTTGGGCGTGCACGTGAAGTACCAGCCGTACGGCGGCTGGGTCGCACCGGCGGTTGAGCTGAGCGGGCCGGACTGACCGTCCCAGTCGGCGAACTCGATGTCGGCGTCGTAGATCCGCCCGCTGTTGGCGTCGTGCGTGACGGTGGTGATCGCGATGGTCGCCCGGTCCGCCGGCTGCGCGTCCTCGAAGCAGTCGTAGGTGTTCGCGCACGAGCCGGCGTTCCAGCACGCGTCCGTGCTCGGCGCGACGTCGGAGCACCAGCCCGCGCGGAAGACCACGAGGTTCTCGTTCCGCGAAGCCCGCGGGTCGTAGCCGACCGTCACGACGTCGGTGGTGCCCTGGTCCACGAGCTGGAGATCGGTGCAGTCCTGCACGGCGCCGGTCCAGGTGCGGAACGCGGCGCGCACCGCCTCCATCGCGGCGGTGTCCGCGTACTGGGAAGTGTCCGCGCACGAGGGGGCGGACGCGGCGCGGCGCGGGTTGATCTGGTAGCCGACCGTCCGCTCCTGCCAGTAGAACGCGGCCCCGTTACCGCTCGTGCTGCGCTCGTAGGCGCGCGCCGCGGGCGGCGCGAGGAGCAGCACCGCGACGGCGGCGGCGAGGCGCACCGCGCGCGCGCTCACCGCGCGCTCCGGACGCGCCGCTCGAGCTCGTCGACGGACATCCGTCCGACCGCGCGCTCCCCCGCGGCGAGGCCGCGCGGCGCGAAGCGTGCGCCCTCGGTGCCGGGCGTCGCCATGCCGTCCTCGACCCGGTACTTCCCGAGCGCGAGGCCGTTCACGCGCCAGGTGTTCCCGCGGCGCCCCGCGAAGACGACGACCTCCTCGCCCTCCTCGAAGGTGGGCGCCGCGTCCACCGTCTGCGCGATCTCGCCGACCTTGCCGCCGGGCACGAGCAGCCTGAGCCGCTCGCCCGGCCGGCCCTTCCACGCGCTCGTCACGCGGACGACGACCTCGGTGACGATGCGCGCTCCGGCCCAGCGCGAGCTCGTGCGCTCGACGACGCCGCGCGCGACGGTCTCGGAGGTGCGCGCGGTCTCCTCGACGCTCGTCTCGAGGAAGGTCGCCGCGCGGGCGGCGCCGGGCGCGCCCGCGAGCAGGGAGGCGAGGAGGAGCGCGGTCGTTGGTTTCATCAGCGCGCGATTCTACCCATGCTAGGTTCCGCCCGCCATGGACACACCCCGCGTTCGCTTCGCCCCGTCTCCCACGGGATACCTGCACATCGGCGGTGCCCGCACCGCGCTCTTCAACTGGCTGTGGGCGCGACGCAACGGCGGCACGTTCGTGCTGCGGATCGAGGACACGGATCGGGAGCGCTCGACGCAGGCGGCGGTGGACGCGATCTTCGACGGCCTGCGCTGGCTCGGCCTCGACTGGGACGAGGGGCCGGACGTCGGCGGCCCGCACGGGCCCTACTTCCAGACGCAGCGCCTCGGGATCTACGCGGAGCACGCGGAGCGGCTCATCCGCGAGGGCAAGGCGTACGCCTGCTACTGCACGAAGGAGACGCTCGACGCCCAGCGCAAGCAGGCCGAGGCCGAGAAGCGCCAGTTCCGCTACCCGGGCACCTGCCGGAGCCTCCCCTACGATCCCTCCCGGCCGCACGTCATCCGGTTCCGCGTCCCCGAGACGGGCTCGACGACGTTCGTCGACCTCGTGAAGGGGCCGATCGAGACCTCCCACGAGGTGCTGCAGGACGAGGTGATCCTGCGCGGCGACGGCGTCCCCCTCTACAACTTCGGCGCGGTCGTCGACGACGTGACGATGGGGATCAACCTCGTCGCGCGCGGCGACGACCACGTGAACAACACGGCCCGGCAGATCCTCATGTACCAGGCGCTCGGGTACCCGGTCCCGCGGTTCGCGCACCTGCCCATGATCCTCGGCGCCGACAAGACGCGCCTCTCCAAGCGCCACGGCGCGACGAGCGTCACCGCCTACCGCGACATGGGCTACCTGCCCGAGGCGGTGGTGAACTACCTCGTGCGCCTCGGCTGGTCCCACGGGGACCAGGAGATCTTCACGCGCGAGGAGCTCGTCCGGTACTTCGACTTCAAGGACGTGGGCGCCACGGCGGGCGTGTTCAACCCGGAGAAGATGGCCTGGGTGAACCACGAGTGGCTGAAGAAGCTCTCGGACGAGGAGCTCGCGCGGCACGCCCTGCCCCACTTCCTCGCCGCCGGGCTCCCCGCGGCCGACGACGCGAAGCTCCGCCACGTCTGCGCGGTGGCGCGCGAGCGGGCGCGCACCTTCGGCGAGTACGTGCAGCAGTTCCGCTACTTCTACGCGCCGATCACGCTCGACCCCAAGGCGAAGGCCAAGTTCCTGACGGCCGACACGAAGCCCATCCTGGAGGCCATCCGCGGCGGCCTCGCCGGCCTGGACGCGCTCGAGACCGAGGCGATCGAGAAGCTCTTCCACTCCGAGGCCGAGCAGCGCGGCCTCGGGCTCGGCAAGATCGCCCAGCCGGTGCGCGTCGCGCTCACCGGCGGCACGGCCTCGCCCGGCATGTACGACGTCGTCCAGATCCTCGGCAAGGAAGAGACCCTGCGCCGCCTCGACGACGCGCTCCGGCTCATCGGCTGAACCCGCCGGGAGCGGCGCGACACCCTCGCGTTCGCCGGGCCCGCGGGGTCGCCGCAGGGTTGCGGGGCGTGGCGCGCTGCGATACCACCATCGGCCACCATGAGCGACGCCCCGCGCCCCTCGAACTTCCTCGCCGACATCGTCGAGGCGGACCTCCGCGCCGGCAGGAACGGCGGCCGGGTGGTCACGCGCTTCCCGCCCGAGCCGAACGGCTTCCTCCACATCGGCCACGCGAAGTCGATCCTCCTCAACTTCGGCCTGGCCCGGGCGTACGGCGGGCACACCCACCTGCGCTTCGACGACACGAACCCCGTGACGGAGGAGACCGAGTACGTCGAGGCCATCCAGGCGGACGTGCGCTGGCTCGGCTGCGAGTGGGGCGGGCACCTCTACTACGCCTCGGACTTCTTCGAGCGGATGTACGCGTGCGCCGAGCGGCTCGTGCGCGACGGCAAGGCCTACGTCGACAGCCAGACGCAGGATCGGATCCGCGAGCAGCGCGGCAGCTTCGAGCGACCGGGAGTGAACAGCCCGTTCCGCGATCGCTTGGCGGCCGAGAGCCTCGACCTCCTCCACCGCATGCGCGCCGGCGAGCTCCCGGACGGCGCCGCCGTCCTGCGCGCGCGGATCGACATGGCGCACCCGAACGTGCTCATGCGCGATCCGCTGCTCTACCGGATCCGGCACGCGAGCCACCACCGGACCGGCGACCGGTGGTGCATCTACCCGATGTACGACTTCGCCCATCCGCTCGAGGACGCGTTCGAGGGCGTGACGCACTCCATCTGCACGCTCGAGTTCGAGTCCAACCGCGAGCTGTACGACTGGGTGCTCGACAACCTCGGGCCGTGGGATCCGCGCCCCCGCCAGTACGAGTTCGCCCGGCTCTCGCTCGGCTACACCGTGCTCTCGAAGCGCAAGCTCCTGCATCTCGTGAACGAGCGGCGCGTCTCGGGCTGGGACGATCCGCGCATGCCCACCATCGCCGGGATGCGCCGGCGCGGCGTGACGCCCGAGGCGCTCCGCGACTTCGCCGACCTCATCGGCGTCGCGAAGAACAACAGCGTCGTCGACATCGGCAAGCTCGAGTTCGCCATCCGCGGGGACCTCGAGCGCCGCACCCCGCGCGCGCTCGCGGTGCTGAACCCGCTCCGGCTGGTCGTCGAGAGCTGGCCTGCGGACCGGACCGAGGAGCTGGACGTCCCGTGGTGGCCCGCCGAGCCGGCCCGCGGCGGGAGCCGCAAGGTGCCGTTCGGCCGGGAGCTCCTCATCGAGCGGGACGACTTCTCCGAGGAGCCCCCGAAGGACTGGAAGCGGCTCGCGCCCGGCCGCGAGGTGCGGCTCGCCGGCGGCTACGTCGTGCGCTGCGAGGGCGTGGAGCGCGACGCGTCCGGCGCGATCACCGCGGTGCGGGCGACGCACGATCCGGCCTCGCGCGGCGAGGGCGAGCGGCGCAAGGTCTCCGGCACGATCCACTGGGTCCACGCGACGCGCTCGGTCCCCGCGGAGGTCCGGCTCTACGACCGGCTCTTCGCGGTCGAGCAGCCCGACGCCGAGCCCGACTTCCTCCAGGCCCTGAACCCCGACTCGCTCGTGCTCGCGAAGGGCGCCCGCGTGGAGCCCGCCCTCGCGGACGCGGCGCCGGGGACGCGCTGGCAGTTCCTCCGCCAGGGCTACTTCTTCGTGGACCCGGTGGACTCGCTCCCCGGCGCGCCCGCGTTCAACCGGACGATCACGCTCAAGGACACGTGGGCCGCGCGGACCGCGGTGAAGCCCGAGGCGCGGCGCGCGAGGCGGGAGCCCGCGCCGGCCGGCGGCGCCGAGGGGGCGGGGCCCGGGGCGTCGCGGAAGGCCCGCGCCGAGCTGCGCGCCGAGGC
>NZ_JALCZC010000061.1:0-24159 GCF_022690805.1 Anaeromyxobacter sp. SG66 | reverse complement strand
CGGGCTCGATCGCGCGCCCGGCGCGGCGCGGCGGGCGGCGGCCCTCGCGGCGAGCGGGGTCGAGCTCCTGCCCGCGGCGCTCGTGCCCGGCGCGGTCGAGGCGTGCGCGGACGGACTGCGCGCGCGCCTCTCCGACGGGGCGGAGCGGAAGGCCGACCTCGTCGCGATCCACGCGCCCGCGCGCGGCGCGGACGGGGCCGAGGCGCTCGCGCGGCTCCTCCGCGTCGACTCGGACGCGCGCGGGTTCCTCGCCGACGGGGGCGCGAGCCCCTTCGAGCCCACGGCGACGCGCATCGCGGGCGTGTACGTCGCCGGCGCGGCGGCCGGGCCTCGCCCCATCCACGAGGCGATCCGCGACGGCACCGCCGCCGCCGGGCTGGTGCTCGCCTCGCTCGCCCCGGGCGACCTCTTGCCGCTCGAGCCGCTCGCCGCGGAGATCGACCCGGCCCGCTGCGGCGGCTGTGCGCTGTGCGTGGCGGCCTGCCCCTTCGGCGCCGTCGGCCTCGACCCCGCGACCGGGCGGGCGCTGGTGGCGGCGGTGCACTGCCGAGGCTGCGGCACCTGCGTCGCCGCCTGCCCGGCGGGCGCGGCGACCGCGCGGCACTTCACCGGCGCGCAGATCGCGGCGGAGATCACGGCGCTCCTGCGCGGCGCGCCGGGGAGCGGGGGGTAGCCGCGGATGGCGCACGAGCCCCGCATCGTCGCGTTCCTGTGCAACTGGTGCGCGTACTCGGCGGCCGACCGCGCCGGGCAGGCGCGCCTCGAGTACCCGCAGAGCCTCCTCACCGTGCGCGTCATGTGCAGCGGGCGCGTCGAGCCGGCCTTCGTGCTCCAGGCCTTCCGCGAGGGCGCGGACGGCGTGCTCGTGGCGGGCTGCCACCCCGGCGACTGCCACTACCTCGACGGCAACCTCAGGGCCGCCGCGCGCCACGCGGTGCTGGTGCGCGCCCTCGAGCAGGCGGGCATCGAGCCCGCGCGCTTCCGGATCGCCTGGGCGAGCGCGGCGGAGGGCGAGCGCTTCGCCGCGACCGTACGCGAGATGACCGAGGCCCTCCGGGCGCTCGGGCCGCTCGCCTACCCGGCCCGCGCCGCCCTCGACGGCGTGGAGGAGGTGCGCGCGCTCTCGCCCGCGCTCGACGGCGTCGAGGACGGGCGTTCCCTCGCGCCCGCGCGCGGAGGGCCGTCCGGGTCCGCGGCGCCGCTCCCGCCCCGCGCCCCCGGCAAGCCGCGCGTCGCCTTCTACTGGAACGCCTCCTGCGGCGGCTGCGAGGAGGCGGTGATGGATCTCGGCGAGGGGCTCGCGTCCCTGCTCGAGCGCGTCGAGGTGGTGCTCTGGCCGGTGGCGCTCGATCACAAGCGGGCCGACGTCGAGGCAATGCCCGACGGCGGGATCGACGTCGCGTTCGTGAACGGCGCGGTGCGGCTCAGCGAGCAGGACGAGTGGTCGCGGCTCCTGCGTCGCAAGGCGCGCGTGCTCGTCTCCTTCGGCGCCTGCGCGCACATGGGGGGCGTGGTCGGGCTCGGGAACCTCTCCTCGCCGGCCGAGCTCCTCGACGCGGCCTACCGCCGCCCGGCGTCGGTCTCGAACCCGGACGCGCCGCTCCCGGGCGGCCCGGTCGCCGGAGGAGGCGGCCTCTCGCTTCCCGTGCTCCTCTCCCGCGCGCTCCCGCTCGCCGAGGTGGTCCCGGTGGACTACACCGTCCCGGGCTGCCCGCCCTCGCCGGCGATCGTCGAGGCCGCGCTCGACGCGCTGCTCGGCGACGCTCTCCCGCTGCACGGCGCCGTGCTCGCGCCGAACGTCGCCCTCTGCGACGGGTGCCCGCGCAAGGGCTCGCGGCCGGAGCGCCTCTCGGTGGCGTCGCTGCGCCGCATCGCCACCACCGCGCTCGACCCGGAGCGCTGCTTCCTCGCGCAGGGGCTCGTCTGCCTCGGGCCGGGGACGCGAGCGGGCTGCCAGCCGGGCTGCATCGAGGCGGGCATGCCGTGCCGGGGCTGCTTCGGTCCGCTCGACGGCGTGCGCGACCCGGGCGCGGCGATGCTGTCCGCCTTCGCGTCGCTCTTCGCGGGCGGAGAGGCGGAGGTGGTCGCGCTCGCGGACGCGCTGCCCGATCCGGCGGGCACCTTCTGGCGCTACTCGTACGCGGCCGGGCTCGTGCCCGCGCGCGTGCGGCCCGCCTCGGAGGGGGGCGAGGGATGACGCGCCGGATCACCATCGACCCGATCACGCGCCTCGAGGGTCACGGCAAGATCGAGGTCTTCCTCGACGCCGACGGGAACGCGGAGAGCGCGTTCCTGCAGGTGCCGGAGCTGCGCGGGTTCGAGCGCTTCTGCGTGGGCCGGCCGGCGGAGGAGATGCCGCAGCTCACCGCCCACGTCTGCGGCGTCTGCCCGGCGGCGCACCACATCGCGGCCGCCCGCGCGCTCGACGCGCTGTACGGCGTCGTCCCGCCCGCCGCGGCCCGGAAGCTCCAGGCGCTCTACTACAACCTGTTCATCTTCGAGGATCACCTCCTCCACTACTGGTACATGGGCGGGCCGGACTTCTACGCCGGCTCCTCGGCGCCCGCGCCCATGCGGAGCATCGTCGGCGTCCTCGCGAAGGTCGGCGCGGACCTCGGCCGGCGCATCCTCGGCGCCCGCAAGGAGGCGCGCGAGCTCATGGCCGCCATCGCGGGGCGCACCATCCACCCCGTGTTCGCGCTGCCGGGCGGAGTCTCCCGTCCGCTCGACCCCGAGACCGTCCGCCGCGCCCGCGAGCTCGCGCCCGGGCTCGTCCGGTTCGCGGCCGACACGCTCGAGTCGTTCCGCGCGGCGGTGCTCGGGAGCGGCGAGTACGGCGAGGCGCTCTCGAGCGAGGTGTACCGCGTCCGCTGCCACTCGATGGGCATGGTGGACGAGGCGGGGCGGCTCACGTTCCTCGACGGAGCGCTGCGGGTGGTGGATCCGCAGGGCGGCGAGCTCGCGCGCTTCCAGCCTAGAGACTGGCTCCTCCACCTCGCCGAGCGGGTCGAGCCCTGGACCTACGCGAAGCTCACCTTCCTCAAGGCGAAGGGCTGGACGGGATTCACGGAGGGTGACGAGAGCGGGCTCTACCGGGTCGGGCCGCTCGCGCGGCTCAACGTCGCGCGCGCGATGGCGACGCCGCGCGCCGAGGCGGAGCGCCAGCGGCTCTTCGACGCGCTCGGCTGGCCGGCCCATCAGACGCTCGCGTTCCACTGGGCGCGCCTCGTGGAGGCGCTCCAGGCGGCGGAGGCGGTCGAGGCGCTCGCGGCGGATCCGGACCTCGAGGCGCGCGAGCCGAGCCAGGTCCGCACCGTGCCCGCGCCGCTCGCGGGGCCGTCCGAGGGGGTCGGCGTGGTCGAGGCGCCGCGCGGCACGCTCATCCACCACTACGCCACCGACGCGGACGGCCTGCTCACCGCCGCGAACCTCGTCGTGGCCTCCCAGCACAACGCCGCCCCGGTGCAGATCTCGGTGCGCAAGGCGGCGCGCGGGCTCATCCGGAACGGGAAGGTCGATCCCGCGCTCCTGAACCAGCTCGAGATGGCGTTCCGCGCCTACGACCCCTGCAACGCCTGCGCGTCGCACGCGCTCCCCGGCGAGCTGCCCCTCGTCGTCACCGTGCGCGGGCCGGACGGCGCGGTGCGCGAGGTGATCCGGCGGCGGGTGTCCACCGAGGATGACGGTGCCGATGCGGGGGCGGGGGAGTGAGCGTCCCGGTCCTCGTCCTCTGCCTCGGGAACGCGCTCCGCAGGGACGACGCGGTGGCGCTCCACGTCGCCGACGCGCTCTCGCGCGAGGGTGCGCCGGGCGTCACCGTCCGGCGCAGCGCCGCCGCCGGGCTCTACCTCCTCGACGACATGGAGGGCTTCGACCGCGTCGTGGTGGTGGACGCGGTGCGGACCGGTGGTCATCCGCCCGGGACGGTGCTCGCCTTCCCGCTCGACGCGCTCCACGCGCCCGAGGGGCCCTCGCCCCACGCCATCGGCCTGCCCTCAGCGCTCGCTCGCGCCGCGGCGTCGGGCGCGCCGGTCCCATCGCGCATCGAGGTGGTCGCCGTCGAGGCGCTGGCGCTGGACGAGGTGGGCGAGGGGCTCACGCCCGCGGTCGCCGCGGCGATCCCCGCGGCCGTCGCCGCGGTGTGGCGGGCGGTGGCCGCGCTCGCCGCGCCGTGAGGACCCGCGCTGCGAGGGCCCACACGGGACCTCGGCAGCGTGCAGCGCTCATCACAGCGCCGCGTCGATCCGCTCCAGCGCCTCGCGCGCGCCGCTCGCGATGGAGAGGTGCGGCGGGCGCACCTCCGGCTCGCGCGGGTTCACGCGCACGAGCGTCGCGCCCGGGCGGGCGCCGAGCCGCTCGGAGTGCCAGCGGATCGTCGGCACGGCCGTGCCCGCCCCGAGCTCCAGGATCACGAGGCGCGCCTCGCCCCGCTCGTCCAGCCACGCCTCGAAGCGCTCGGCCTGGGCGTCGGTGCGCGAGGAGAGCCACGCGCCGTCGCCGAACATGAGGATGTTCGGGCGCGCCACGCCGCGGCAGCGGAGGCAGCGGGGGATGCGCTGCGCGCGCATGGTCGCCGCGTCCACCGCGACGTCCTCCTCGTTCGGCCAGATCGTCCCGCAGCACGGCTCGGTGCACTGGAGGTGGTGGATGGAGCCGTGGACCTCGAGCACCTGCTCCGCGGGGAACCCCGCCTTCTGGAACTGACCGTCCACGTTCGAGGTGACGACGAAGCAGGGGAGGCCGAGTCGCTCCGACCAGCGCAGGAGGAGCGCGAAGCCGGGGTGCGGCGCGGTCTCCCGGTAGAGGCGCGCCCGGTGCCCGTAGAAGCCCCAGCCGAACGCCGGGTCCGCCTCGAAGTGGACCGGGTTCGCCGCGTCCACGAACGAGATGCCGAGCCGCTCGTAGGGCGGGTACGCCTTCCAGAAGCCTCGGTCGCCGCGGAAGTCCGGGAGCCCGGAGTCGACGCCCATGCCGGCGCCGGCGGTGACCACGAGGGCACCGGCCGAGCGGAGTGCGGCGGCGGCGGCGGCGTGCGGGTCGGGCATGCGCCGGATTGTACGGCGACCGGCCCCGAGGCGGCGCGGCGCGGCGCGCTCGTGAGGGGCCCCGGCTCGTCCCGGGCCGGGGGGCCGGTTAGGGAACGAGGGTGCAGCTCGCCGAGCTCGTCCAGGCCTCGAACGCCGTCGCCCGCACCGCCGCCCGGCTGGAGAAGATCGCGCGGCTCGTGGAGGCGCTGCACGCGCTCGCGCCGGAGGAGCGGCGCGCCGGGGCGAGCTGGCTCTCGGGGGAGCTCGCCCAGGGGCGCATCGGGCTCGGCCCCGCCGCGGTGCGGCGTGCGCTCGCGGCGACGGAGCCGGCGGGCGCGGCGACGCTCTCGGTCGCGGAGGTGGACGCCGCGCTCGACCGGATCGCGGCGGCGCGCGGCGGCGGCTCGGGCGGCGAGCGCGCGCGGCTCCTCGCGGCGCTCCTCGCGCGCGGCACCGCCGAGGAGCGCGACTTCCTCGGGCGGCTCCTGCTCGGCGAGCTGCGCCAGGGCGCGCTCGAGGGTGTGCTGGTGGAGGCGGTGGCGCGCGCCGCGGGGCTCTCCGCGAGCGACGTGCGCCGGGCGGTGATGATGGGCGGCGCGCTCGCGCCGGTGACCGAGGCCGCGCTCTCGGAGGGCGCGGCGGGGCTCGCCCGGTTTCGGCTGCGGCTCCTGGAGCCCGTCCAGCCGATGCTCGCGCAGCCGGCCGGCGGGGTGGACGAGGCGCTCGACGCGCTCGGCGAGGCCGCGCTCGAGTGGAAGCTCGACGGCGCGCGCGTGCAGGTCCACAAGGACGGGGAGCGGGTGCGCGTCTTCTCGCGGACGCTGCGCGACGTGACGGTGGCGGTCCCGGAGGTGGCGGAGGCGGTGCGCGCGCTCCCCGCCTCCTCGCTCGTGCTCGACGGCGAGGCGATCGCGCTCCGCGCCGACGGCTCGCCCGAGCCGTTCCAGGTCACCATGCGCCGCTTCGGCCGGAAGCTCGAGGTGGGGCGCCTGCGCGAGGAGCTGCCGCTCTCGGTGCTGTTCTTCGACGCGCTCCACGCCGGGGGGGAGGACCTCGTCCTCTTGCCCTTCCGCGAGCGGCACGCCGCGCTGGCGGACGCGCTGCCCGGGCCCCTGCGCGTGCCCCGCCTCGTCACCGCGGACCGCGCGGCCGCCCAGGCCTTCCTCGACGGCGCGCTCGCGCGCGGTCACGAGGGGCTCGTGGCGAAGTCGCTCGCGGCGCCCTACGAGGCGGGCCGCCGCGGCGCGAGCTGGCTCAAGGTGAAGCGCGCGCACACGCTCGATCTCGTGGTGCTCGCCGCGGAGTGGGGCAGCGGCCGCCGCCGGGGCTGGCTCTCCAACCTGCACCTCGGCGCGCGCGATCCCGCGAGCGGCGGGTTCGCCATGCTGGGCAAGACGTTCAAGGGCATGACCGACGAGATGCTCGCCTGGCAGACCGAGCGCTTCCGCGCGCTGGCGCTCGGCACGACCGACGGGTACGTGGTCCACCTCCGCCCGGACGTGGTGGTGGAGATCGCTTTCGACGGCCTGCAGGAGAGCCCCCGCTACCCGTCGGGCCTCGCGCTGCGGTTCGCGCGCGTGAAGCGCTACCGTCCGGACAAGCGCCCCGAGGACGCGGACACGATCGAGACGGTGCGCGCGATCCACGCGCAGCAGCTGGCGGGGGAGCGCCGGCCGTGATTCACTGACCGTCATGCGCTCCGCCGTCGCCGCCGCGCTCGCCGCGTGCCTGCTCCTCGCCCCCGCTGCCCGCGCCCGCCCGGTCCGCGCGCCGGAGCCGCCCGAGCACCCGCGCGTGCGCCTCGAGACCGAGCTCGGCGCGATCGAGCTCGAGCTCGATCGGGCGCGTGCGCCTCGCACCACGGCGAACTTCCTGCGCTACGTCGAGGCGGGCCGCTACGACGGCGGCCGCTTCCATCGCACCGTGCGCGCCGACAACCAGCCCGACGACCGCGTCCGCATCGCGGTCGTCCAGGCGGGCGTCGATCCGGCGAAGGAGGCCGAGGACTTCCCGCCGATCGCGCTGGAGCGGACGCGCGACACGGGCCTCCGTCACCGCGCCGGGACGCTCTCCATGGCCCGAGCCCGACCGGACACCGCGACGAGCGACTTCTTCGTCTGCCTCGACGACGAGCCCGAGCTCGACTCGGGTGGACGCCGGAACCCGGACGGTCAAGGCTTTGCCGCCTTCGGGCGCGTCATCGCCGGAATGGACGTCGTGCGCCGCATCCACGCGTCGCCCGCCAAGGGCCAGGCGCTCGATCCGCCCGTCCGCATCCTGCGCGCGCGCCTCATGGGGACCCGCTGATCGCGGGAGCCTCCGTCGATTGCGGCGTTCCGCCGCATCGCTAGATCCCTCCCCGACGCCGCGCCGACCGGGCCGCGCGGCCGGCGGCGACCCCGATCGCCGCGGCCCGCGATCGACGAGCGCCACGAGGAGAGCGACATGGCCGACGTGAAGGCGATCCATGACGAGGTGAAGCAGCTGTTCGGGCTCGTGCCGACCTGGGTGAAGGAGATGCCCGAGTCGGCGGTGACCGGCTTCTGGACGCTGATGCGCGACTTCCAGCTCGCGGAGACGCGCATCCCGAACAAGTACAAGGAGCTCATGGGGCTCGCGGTGGCCGGCGCGACCCGCTGCCGCTACTGCGCGCTGTTCCACACCGAGGCGGCGCGAATGTTCGGCGCCACCGACGAGGAGATCGCCGAGGCGAGCATGATGAGCGCCGCGACGATGGCGGGGAGCACGTTCCTCAACGCGCAGCAGACCGACTACGACACCTTCGCCCGCGAGCTGCGCGAGATGCTCGAGTACATCCGCGCCCACCAGCCCGCCGCGGCCGCCGCTACGAGCGCCACCCAGCAGCAGCCGCCGATGCAGCATTGAGGGTCTAACCGGGGCTCGCCACACGCATGCTTCGCGGGAGGGGCCCCGCGCAACGCACGGGGAGGGGCGAAGCCCCTCCCCGCCCCCGCCTGAGCACGGGGTGAGTGCCAGCGTGCTGCTGCACGCGATCAGCAGGGAGGGGCCCCGTCGCGAAGCGACGGGGAGGGACGCAGTCCCTCCCGGCGGGGAACGGTCGCGAACCCGCGTCAGCGGGCGCGACCGTTCACGGCCCCCGCCGAGCAGGGGGTGGGGCCCCGACGAGCTTTGCTCGGCGGGGCGGGGGACGGAGTCCCCCGCTTCTAATGATTCACGAAGTGAAACAGACGATCCCAGCGCGGCCCGCCCGGACCCCAGGACACGAGCGCGAGCCAGGCGCGGCCCTTGATGCGGCCGACCGGCACCGGGCCGAACACGCGGCTGTCGGCGGAGTGGTCGCGGTGGTCGCCGGCGAGCCACACCGTCCCGTCGGGCACCTTCACCGACGGTACGTCACCGCACGGCAGGTAAGGCGTGCAGAAGGTGTGGTAGCGGTGATCGACGAGCGACTCGACGAAGTCGACGCACGGCTCCTCGCGCCAGGGGCCGCCCTCGTTCTTGTTCCAGTAGTTGCAGCGTCCGGGGACGCGCTCGCGCGGTACCGGCGCGCCGTTCACGACGAGGTGGCCGTCCCGGATCTCGACCGTGTCGCCGCCCACGGCGACCACCCGCTTGATGAGGTCGTCGTCGCGCGGGTTCCCGGGCGGCGCGAGCAGCACGACGATGTCGCCGCGCGCCGGGCTGCGCCAGGTGGCCTGCGCCGTCTCGGTGAACGGCAGGCGCGCCCCGTAGGCCCACTTCTCGACGATGACGTAGTCGCCGATCTGCAGGGTCGGGATCATCGAGCCCGACGGGATGTAGACGGCCTCGTAGAGGAACGTCCGGAACGCGAGGACCGCGAGGATGGTGAACGTCCAGCCCCGCACCTCTTTGACGAGCTTCGACCGGTCCACGCGCCCCGCGTCTCCTATTCGGTCCGCATCGCCTCGACGGGGTCGAGCTTCGACGCCCGGGCGGCGGGGTAGATGCCGAACAGGAGGCCTGCCCCGCCCGCGGAGGCGAGGGAGACTATCACCGCCCACGCCGGGATGCTCGCGGGAACTTGCCAGATCTCCCGCGCCCCGAGCGCGAGGCCCGCGCCGAGCAGGACGCCCACGAGCCCCCCGAGGGCCGAGAGGACGACCGACTCAACGAGGAACTGGGAGAGGATGCGCCGGCGGCGCGCGCCGAGCGCCATGCGGATGCCGATCTCGCGCGTCCGCTCGGTCACCGACACGAGCATGATGTTCATGACGCCGATGCCGCCGACGAGGAGCGCGAGCGCGCACACGCCGAACGTCGCGGCGCCCACCATCTTGGCGAGGTTGTCGAAGAGCTGGGCGGAGGTGTCGTTCGAGAAGATCTCGAAGTCGCTCTCCTCGTGCGGCGCGAGCCCGCGGATGCGGCGGAGCTTCGCCACCACCTCCTCGAGCGCCCTGGGCGCGTCGTCCGGCGTCGTCGCGACCACGGCGATGTTGTTGTTCCGCACCTTCCCGAGCGCGCGCTCGTAGGCGGTCCACGGCACGACCGCCCATCCGTCCTTCGACTGGCCGAGGAGCGAACCCTCGCGCTCGGCGACCCCGATGACCTCGAAGGGCACGCCGCGGACGCGGACCTCCTGGCCGAGCGGATCCTGGCCGGGGAAGAGGATGTCCTGGACGTCGGCGCCGATGACGATGACCCGCCGGCCGAGCTGGACGTCGGTGTGGCTGAGGAACCGGCCGAGGGCGATGTCGACGCCGTTCGCGCGCTCGTAGTCCGGCAGCGCGCCGCAGACGCTGATGTTCTGCTTGGTCGTGCGATCCCGGGTGGCGAGGGCCTCCGGCCGGCGCGCCCACTCCTCGATCGACACGTAGGCGACGTGCGGCAGCTCGCGGAGCGCCTCGCCCTGCTCGCGGGTGAGGTCCGGGCGCCGTTCGTACTTCCGGTGGTCGTGCGGGC
This sequence comes from Anaeromyxobacter sp. SG66, assembly GCF_022690805.1. Classification (NCBI taxonomy): domain Bacteria; kingdom Pseudomonadati; phylum Myxococcota; class Myxococcia; order Myxococcales; family Anaeromyxobacteraceae; genus Anaeromyxobacter; species Anaeromyxobacter sp. SG66. Next base: position 14,230 of record NZ_JALCZC010000061.1, on the reverse strand, counting down.
CGAACTGGAGCGCGGGCCACTTCTGCACCTGGAAGGCGCCCGCGCCGAGCGCGGCGAAGTCGCTCGTGAGCTTCAGGCGGAACCCCTCGGTGAGCGACATCATCGCGACCACCGTGGACGCGCCGATCACGATGCCGAGCAGGGTGAGCACGGAGCGCAGGACGTTCGCGCGGAGCGTCCCGAGGGCCATCGCGATGGTGTCGAGGAGGGCGGTCATTCGTAGCGCAGCGCCTCCACCGGATCGAGCCGAGCGGCCCGCCAGGCGGGCCACGAGCCGAAGAGGAGCCCCACGCCGGCCGAGAAGCCGATGCCGAGCGCCACCGCCGAGGGCGTCGCCGCGGCGGCGAGCGGCGTGAGGAGCGCGACGAGCTGGGCGACGCCCAGGCCGAGCGCCGTCCCGACCGCCCCGCCGAGCGCCGCCACCACCGAGGACTCGATGAGGAACTGGAGCAGGATCGTGCGCCGCCGCGCGCCCAGGGCGCGCCGCACGCCGATCTCGCGGGTCCGCTCGGTGACCGACACCAGCATGATGTTCATGATGCCGATGCCGCCCACGACGAGGGTGATCATGCCGACGCCGATGGCCACGCCGTAGAGCGCGCCGGTGAGCTGCCGGTACACCTTGAGGAACTGCTCCTGCCGGTTGAGGGCGAAGTCGTCCTTCTTGTCGGGCGGGACCTGCCGCACGCGGCGGAGGATGCCGACGAGCTCGTCCTCGAGCGCGGGGAGGTCCTCCGGCGCGGCGGCGACCGCGATGTTGAGCGAGCGCTTGCCGCCGAGGTCGCGCAGGAAGGTGGTGTAGGGGACGATGACGTTCGCGTCCATGTTCATGCCGAGGAGCTGCCCGCGGCGTCCGATGGTGCCCACCACGGTGAACGGGATCCCGTTCACGACGACCTTCTTGCCGAGCGCGCCCTCCGCCGTGGCGCCCGGGAACAGGCGATCGACGAGCTCCGCGCCGAGCACCACCGTGTTGCGCGAGAGATCGACGTCGATCTCCGCGAGGAAGCGCCCCGCTGCGACGGAGCCCGCGCCGGTCTCGAGGTACTGCGCGTTCGTGCCGATGATCTGGACGGACGAGACCTCCTTCTCGGCGCGCGTCACCGGACCTCTCGTCATCGCCATCGGCGCGATGGCGCTCGCGTGCAGCGCCTCGCGCTGGATGGCCTCGAGCTCGCGGCGGCCCAGGTCCTTGCGGTTGCGCATCTCCCACCACGCGTCGCGCCCCGCCACGAACCAGCCGAACTTGGAGACGTAGACCGTGCCCGCCCCGAGGGTCGAGATCTGCGACTCGAACGACGCGTTGAGGCCCTGGATGATCGCGACGATGGCGATCACCGTCATGACCCCGATGACGATGCCGAGGGTGGTGAGGAAGCTCCGCAGCCGCGCCCCGACGAGGTTCGCGAGGGCGATGCGGACGCCCTCGGAGATCTCCGAGGCCGCGCGGACGAGCCCGCGCCGCAGCCGCCTCATGCGTGCACCACGCGCGCCGCCGTGAGCGTGGCGACCTCCGCGCCCGGCCCGTCGCCGACCACCCGCCCGTCGGTGAGCCGGATGGCGCGGGGGCAGCGCGCGGCGAGCCGCGGCTCGTGGGTGACGAGCAAGATGGTGTGGCCGCGGCGGTGGAGATCGTCGAACAGGCGGATGATCTCCTCGCCGGTGGAGGAGTCGAGGTTGCCGGTGGGCTCGTCCGCGAGCAGGAGCGACGGCTCGCCGACGAGCGCGCGCGCGATGGCGACGCGCTGGCGCTGCCCGCCGGAGAGCTCGTTCGGCCGGTGGTGCATGCGGTTCGTGAGGCCGACCGCCGCGAGCGCCGCCTCGGCGCGGTCCCGGCGCTCGCGCCGGGAGACGCCGCGGTAGACGAGCGGGAGCTCGACGTTGGCGAGCGCGGTGGCGCGGGGGAGGAGCTGGAACGTCTGGAAGACGAAGCCGATCTCCTTGTTGCGAAGGTCGGCGAGGGCGTCGTCGGCCAGCCCCTGCACGTCGGCGCCGTTCAGCCGGTAGCTGCCGGAGCTCGGCGTGTCGAGGCAGCCGATGAGGTTCATGAGCGTCGACTTGCCCGATCCCGACTGGCCGACGATCGCCACCCACTCGCCGCGCTCGATCGCGAAGGAGACGCCGTCGAGCGCGCGGACGGTCTCTCCGCCCACCTCGTAGTACCGGCAGAGGTCCTCGACGAGGATCAGCGCGTCGTCCACGGCTAGCCCTTCCCCTTCGGCCCCTTCGCCCCCGGGACCTCCTCGGTGACGGGCTTCCCGTCGGCGAGCTCTCGCGAGAGGACGCGGTACGGCCCCTCGACGACCTTGTCGCCCTCCGCGAGCCCCTTCACGATCTCGATCTCGGTGTCGCTCGCGAGCCCGGTCTCGACCTCGCGCACCTTCGCGACGCCGCCGTCCACGACGAAGACCACCTTGCGGAGCGGCTCGCGGCGCGGCTTCTTGCCGGGCTTCGCCGGCGCGCCGCCGTTCTCCTGCGGCGGGTCCTCCTGGGCGGCCCCCTTCCCGCCGGCCCGCAGCTCCTTCTCCGGCCGCACGGTGACCGCCTGGATGGGCACCACCACCGCGCCGTCGCGGGTGTCCGTGGCGATCGCGGCCTGCGCGCTCATGCCGGGGAGCGCCCCCGGCACGCGCTCCGTGAGCGCGAGCCGGACGACGAACGTCGTCACCTCGCCCTCCGTGCCCGCGTTCTTCACGGTGGCGTTCCGCGCGACCTCGACCACCTGGGCCGGGAACTTCCGCTCCGGGATGGCGTCGATGTCGATGTCGGCGGTGTCGCCCTCCTTCACGAACACCACCTCGTGCTCGCCGACCTCCACGTTCACCTCCATCTGCGACAGGGTGGAGATGACGACGATGACGTCCTCGGAGAAGTCGGAGCCGCGCACGCGCTCGCCGACCTGCTTCTGGCGCTTCGTCACGACGCCGTCGATGGGCGCCGTGAGCGTGGTGAGCGAGAGGAGGTGGCGCGCCTCGCGCAGCGCCGCGTCGGCCTGCTCGATCCGCCCGCGGGCGGCGTCGGCCCGGGCGCGCTCGCCCTGGACCTTGGCGCGGGCCTGCTCCACCTCCGCCGTGCTCGCGTTGCCGCTCTGCGCGAGCCGCTCGACGCGCCCGAGCTCCTGCTCGAGCTGCGTCACGTTCACGTTCTGCGACTGGAGGTCGGCCGCGGCCGAGGCGCGCGCCGCGTCCTGCTGCGAGACCTGGGCCGTGTAGCGGCGCGCGTCGATGCGACCGAGCACCTGCCCCTTCTTGACGAGATCGCCCTCCTTCACGTTGAGCTCGAGGAGGTCGCCCGAGATGTTGGAGGACAGCTTCACCTCGGTCGCCGCCTGGAGCTTCCCGGCGGCGGTGACGATGCGGGTGATGCTGCCCTTGCGCGCGGTGATCGCCTGGATCGCGACCGGCGGCGCCGGGCGCGGCCGGAGCGAGAGGACCGTGATCGCGGCGACCGCGAGGACGAAGAGGGTCGCGACGATCCGCTTCGTCCAGCTCATGCGGATCCGCGGCGGAGGGCGGGCGAGGACGGGCCCCTCGGGCGCGGGGCGCTCGGCGGGCTCGGGGGCGGGCATCGATGCGGGGTTGTGCGTCGCCATCTAGATGGGTCCTCCCGCGGCGCGCGCGAGATCCGCGATCGCGACCGCGTGATCGATCCTCGCCTCGACGAGCGCGAGCTCGGCCTGGGTCAGCTTCAGGGAGGCGTCGCGCAGCTCGAGCTGCGTCGCGAGGCCGGCGTCGAGCCGCTCCCGCGCGAGCGCGAGCCCCTGCTCCGCCATCCGCAGGTTGTCGGTGGCGAGGGAGACCTGCCGCGCGCGCGCCTCGGCGAGCGCGCGGGAGTCGGTGATCTCCTTCGCGACCGCGTCGAGGGTCCGCTCCGCCGAGGCGCGGGCGCGCCGCGCGAGGCTCTCGGCGCGCTGCACCTCCGCGGAGGTGCGGCGGCCCTCGAACAGGTTCCACGACGCGACGAGCTGCACGCTCGCCGTGTAGTCGCGCGAGGGGTCGGAGTACACGCCCCCCTTGCCCGCGAGCTCCACGCCGTTGCGGTTGTAGCCGGCCTGCACGTCCAGCCGCGGCAGGTAGCCCGCCTGCGCGATGCGGATCGCCGCGTCGGCCGCCTCGACGCGCGCGCGCTCCGCGGCGAGCGCGGGGCGGCGCTCGCGGGCCGCGGCGAGCACCGCCTCGGCGGGCGGCGGCGCGCCGGGGGCGCCGGCCGCAGGATCGAGCGTCGCGGGCGGCACGACGCGCGCCAGGAGCGCCTCCTCGCCGAGCACCTGCGCGAGCGCGGAGCGCGCCTGCGCGACGAGGGCGCGCTGGCGCTCCACGTTGATGAGGTCGTTCCCGAGGTTCACGCGCGCGCTGTAGGTGTCGCTCTTCGGCGCGCGGCCCGCGGCGTAGAGCGCGTCGGAGCGATCGACGAGGTCCTTCGAGCGGGCGGCGGTGTTCTCGAGCACGGCGAGGCTCCGCTCCGCGCGGACCACCTCGTAGAAGCGGCGCGTGACGTCGAAGGCGGTGGCGAGCGCGGCCTCGTCGTACTGCCGCTCGGCGGCGCTCCGGCTGAAGCCGGAGCGCCGCACGTCGTTCAGGGTCGCCCAGTCGAACACGGGCTGGGTGAGCTGGAGCCCGAGCGAGTAGGCCTCGGTGTCGGAGGCGAGACCGGTCTGGACCACCTGGCCGGTGCTGGGGTCGTAGATGGCGCCCGCCTCTGAGGAGCGGCCGATGAAGCTGTGGCCGACCGACGAGGAGAGGTCGAGGCGCGGCAGCGCGCCGGCGACGCTCGCGGTCCGCTCGGCGCGGGCGAGGTCCGCGTCGGCGCGGGAGATGGCGAGCTCGGGGTTCGCGCGCGCCGCGAGCGCGAGCGCGTCGTCGAGCGTGAGGGCGCTCTCGGCGGCCGCGGGGGCGGCGAGCGCGAGCGCGAGCGCTGCGGCGATGGGACGGGCCAAGGCGGCTCAGCCTCCTCTCGGGCCGCCGAAGGCGGCGGCAGGGACGACCTTCAGCAGGGCGACGTAGGCGGCGTAGAGGACGATGGTGACGGTGAAGGCGCGGGCGCGCGAGGCGCCGGCGGCGCGCGCCATGCCGGTCGCGACGAGCACGACCGCCCAGAGCGCGAAGAGGTCGACGGCGGAGAGCGCGGCCGCGAGCGGCGGCGCTGCCCCCGACGCGAGGGCCGCCAGGCTCGAGGGCAAGAGCCGCGGCACCTCCTCCGGAGCGAGGGGCGCCCGGGCCACCGCGGCGGGGATCGCGAAGAGGCCGCCGAGCCACACGGGCAGCATCCCGTGCGAGGCGACCGCGAACGTCTCCTTGAAGCCGGGGCGGGTCCCCGCGACGCGGAAGCCCGCGAACAGGCCCGCCGCGGCGCCGAGGGCGAGGAGCGCCGGCGAGAGCGCCGCGCCGGCCCAGCCCGCGATGTGCCCGAGCTTGCGCGCGGTCGCGACCGCCTCCTCGCGCTGGAACTGCGTCATCTCCTGCGCCTCGGGGCCGCGCGCGCCCCGCTCGGCGGCGGCGGCGTAGTCGAGGCGGGGGAGCAGCACCGCGGCGAGGACGAGCGAGGCCAGGGTGGCGACGCCCAGGGCGGTGAGCGAGCGGCGCCGCTCGGCCACCTCGGCGATGCCGGCCGCCGGGGAGGTGAGCGCGCGAGCGACGACGGATCCGTCCTGGAGGAGCTCGGTCGTGGTCATGGCGAGGGGTGCGTACGGGCCCTTACGTAGCCGGTGCGGGGCGTATTTCACGCAGCCCCGCCCGGCTGTCAAAAGAACAGGGAGACGGAGCGACCCTCGGCGTGACGGCGGGACCGCGCCCGCGCAGCCGGGCCAGCGGGGAGGCTCGTCCCGGCCGCTCGCGGCCGCGTGCTCTCAGTGAAGCGGGGGAACGGCGAGCTCATGGTGGCGGAGCATCCCCCGGCGCGGTTGCGAACGCACGTCCTCGACGTGAAGAAAAGTGAAGGGCGGTGGGCCTTCCGGCCTCACCGCCCTCCAGCCCGTGAGGGCGACGGGCACGTTCTCGCGCCCACCTGCCTCACTGGTCCCCCCCGGTTCCCCTCGCACGAGAATGATCGACACCCCTCAGGCATCGGGCAACCGCCTACACTTGCGGCTGCAGCCACGCTGCCGTGGGCCGGCGCAGCGCACCACCGGGCGTGCGCTCCCAGTGCTCAGTGACGTCGCGAAGCGGCCGCTCGCTCGTCCGCCGCATCCTCCGCCTGGCGGCGCGGCGAATCGTCGCCTCCCTCGCGCAAGGCCTCCGCCCGCTCGCGCACGAGCCGCGTCGCCGCCTCCTCCGTCCGCTGCTGGCGACGCACGAGCCCCTGGCTCTCATCCACGAACCAGAAGGCGACGCGCATGAACGCGGCGATCACCACCACGAGGACGGACGAGAGGAACACGTCGAGGATCGTGGAGGCGAGACCCCAGCGCGGCGTCACGCGGACGTAGACCGCGCCGGTGAGCGGAACGAGCACGAAGGCGATCCAGTGGGACACGCAGTAGGGGCACGAGACGAGGTAGCCGAGCCACGTCTCCTTGCCGCCGAGCGCGTTGCGGAGGGGCTCGAACACCTTCTCCTTCGCGATCGTCTGGGCGAGGCCCATCACGACCGCCGACACGACGAGGAGGTGGAAGACGCGTTCCGCCATGGCCTCCTGCACAGGTAGCGACGCGGACCGCGCGCGGCATCACGCGGCGCCTGCCCGCACGGAGGGCGCTCCGGCGGCTCCGTTCTCCGCGAGGCCCGCGGCCCGGCGGATCAGCGGCCCGCGCCCGCCCTGCGGAGGCGCCGCGGCGAGGGTGCGCGTGAGCGGCAGCCCGCTCGCCCCGCGGGACGGCTTCACGTAGAGCGCCTGGAACACCGTGTTCTGCGCGCGGTCGAAGTCGTCCGCGGCGCCCGCCATGTACAGACGCCAGATCCGGTACGCCGCGGGGCCCACGAGGCGCTGGGCCTCCTCGCTGCGGCGCTCCAGGCGCGAGATCCAGTGGCGCAGCGTGAGCGCGTAGTGCTCGCGCAGCGACTCCACGTCGCGGAGCTCGAGCCCCGCCGCGACCGCCGCGGCCGCGGTCTCGTGCAGGAACGGCAGCTCACCGTCGGGGAAGACGTACTTCTGCACGAACCCGCCCACGCGGAGGAGCCTCGAGCGCAGCCCGTGATCGCGCGGCACCGCGGGCGAGATGCCGTGGTTCAGGAACAGGCCGCCCGGGCGGAGGAGCCCGAACGCCTGGCGGAAGTACGTCTCGAGGCGCGCGACGCCGACGTGCTCGACCATCCCGACGCTCACCAGCTTGTCGAAGCGCTCGCCGGAGAGCGCGCGGTAGTCGGCCACCTCCACGCGGCAGCGGTCGCCGAGACCGCGCGCGGCGATCCGCTCGCGCGCGAGCGCCGCCTGGGCCGGGCTGAGCGTGATCCCCAGCGCCGAGACGCCGTGGCGCTCGGCCGCCCAGGTGACGAGCCCACCCCAGCCGCAGCCGATGTCGAGGAGGCGATCCCCGGGCGCGAGGCGGAGCTTCCTGCAGACGAGCTCGAGCTTCGCCTCCTGCGCCTCGTCGAGCGAGCGGGTGGGCTCCTCGAAGTAGGCGCACGAGTAAACCATCCGCGCGTCCAGCCACAGCGCGTAGAAGTCGTTGCCGGCCTCGTAGTGGTGGCGCACCGCCTCGGCGTCGCGATGCGGCGTGTGCTTCCCGCCGCGGAGGTGCGCCGCGCGCGCGAGCGGCGCGGCCGAGGCGCGGCGGAAGAGCGCGGTCGCGAGCGGCGCGAGGGCGAGGAGCTCGCGCGGGCCGACGCGCAGCCGGTCCCGCAGCGAGATCGCGTGGACGAGGTCGCCCTCGACGTCCCAGTCGCCGCGGACGAACGACTCGGCCAGCGTGAGCTCGCCCGGCGGCCAGAACATCCGCAGGAGCGAGGCGGGGTGCGTGAGCACGAGGACGAAGCGCGCCTCGAGCCCCGCGGCGGGGGGGAGTGTCTCGCCGGTCCAGAGGCGGACGGCGAAGTCGCGGGGGCCGAGCGGCGCGAGCAGCACCTCGAGCGCGCGGAGCGTGCTCCGAGTGTCCGAGGCCGCCGGGATGCGGTGGCGCTCGAGGGCTCGCGCAGGGGTCGCCATGGCGTCCTCCGATGCGGTGGTCGATGAGCGCCGCGGCGGCGGCGCGCAGGGGCCTTCCGGGTCGCCCGTGCGAGGTTCCCCGCCGGACGGGCGAGCGCGCGCCCGATGGGCCGGGGGCGCGAGCGCAGCGGGAGGGATCCGCCCGCGCTGGCAGCGCCGCCATCACGCCGCGTCGTAGCGGATGTCGCCCGCCCCCGCGGCGTCGTAGCCCGGGACCTCTCGCGCCGCGAGCGCGAACGCCGCCGACTGGGCCACCTCGCACAGCCGCACCACGCGCGGATCGCCGAGGTCGCTCGCGCGCACGAGCAGGCCGTACGGCTCGCGGGCGAGCGGGCGGAACGCGAGCCCGAGCCGCGCGGCCCACGCAGCCGAGGCGAGGCCGACGTCGGCCCGGCCCGCGGCGACCGCCGCGGCGACCTCGGCGTGCGAGGCGAGGAGGATCGCGCCGGCGTGCGCGGCGGAGGGGTCCAACCCGGCCTCCGCGAGCGCCGCGTCGAGGTGGGCGCGGACGCCGGCGGTGGGTGGGCGCGAGACGAGCCGGAGCCCGGCGAGCGCGGAGAGGGGAGGCACCTCGCGGCCTGCGCGCGCGACGAGCCCGACCTCGCGAGAGACGAGGTGCACGCGCGCGAGCCGCTCGCCGTCGAGCTCCGGCGGGAACGCACCGGCGTGGGCCCCGGCCGCGAGCACGGCCCGCCGGCGCAGGAGCGCGAGCCCCTCGCCCATGTCGGCGGGGACGAGCCCGAGCACCGGCTCGCCGCGGTCGCGCGCGAGGCGCAGGAGGAGCTCGACCGCGACGTCGCCGTTCGCGGCGACGAGCGGCGGCGCGAGCGGGGCCGCGCCGCCCCTCGGGCCAGAACCGTCGGAGCCTGTCGCCTGCGCGCCCGTGCGAGCCGCCCAGCCGAGGACGTCGTCCCGCTCGAACCGCCACTCCGCCCCCACCCGGCGGGCTGGCAGGCCCCGCTTGAGGAGCCTGTAGACCTGCTTCGGGTGGACGCGGAGGAGCTGCGCGACCTCTTCGGTGGTGAGGAGCGAGTTCGCCACGAGGAACAACATGCTACCATGTTCTCCGAATGCGTTACCTGATGCTCCTCCTGGCGGTGCTGGCTGGTCCCGCCCGGGCCGTCGCAGAGCGCCAGCCGCTCGCCGTCGCGGCCGCCGCGAACCTGAAGCCGGCGCTCGACGAGCTCGTGCAGGCGTTCCAGGCGAGCCGGCCGGAGGCGACGGTGAGGGTGACCTACGGCGCCTCGGGCGCGTTCTTCGCCCAGATCCGGAGCGGCGCCCCGCTCGACCTGTTCTTCTCCGCAGACCGCGAGTACCCGCAGAAGCTCGTCGAGGCGGGGCTCGCGCAGGGGGAGGTCGTCTACGCCATCGGCCGGCTCGCGGTGTGGGTCCCCGCACGCTCGCGCCTCGACCTCGAGCGGCGCGGCCTCGCCGCGCTCGCGGATCCCGCCGTCCGCAAGGTGGCGCTCGCGAACCCGGCCCTCGCGCCCTACGGGCGGGCGGCGGAGGCGGCGCTCCGGGCCGCGGGCGTGCTCGACGCCGTGAGGCCGAAGCTCGTGCTGGGGACGAGCGTCGCGCAGGCCGCCCAGTTCGCCCTGACGGGCGCCGCGGACGCGGCGCTCCTGCCGCGCTCGCTCGCGAGCGCTCCGGAGCTCGCCGCCGCCGGCCGGAGCGTCCCGGTACCGGACGCGCTCTCCGCGCCCATCCAGCAGTCCGCCGTCGTGCTCGGAGCCGCGCACGCCCCCGCGCTCGCCCGCGACCTCCTCGCCTTCGTGCGGGGCGCCGAGGGCCGGCGCATCCTCGCCCGCCACGGCTACGCGCTCCCCTGAGGCATGGATCTCCAGGCCCTCAGGCTCTCGCTCTGGCTCGCGACGCTCACCACGCTCGCGCTGGTCCTGCTCGGGCTCCCGCTCGCGCACTGGCTCGCGACCACGCGCTCGCGCCTGCGCTTCGCGGTCGAGGCGGTGGTGGCGCTGCCGATCGTGCTGCCGCCGACGGTGCTCGGCTTCTACCTGCTCGTCGGGCTCGCGCCGCGGACCGCCGCCGGGCGCGGCTTCGAGGCGCTCCTCGGCCACCCCTTCCCGTTCTCGTTCGCGGGGCTGCTCGTCGCCTCGGTCCTCTACAGCCTGCCCTTCGCCGTGCAGCCGTTCGCCGCCGCGCTCTCGGGCGTCGACCGGCGCCTCGTCGAGGCCGCGCACACGCTGGGAGCCTCTCCGCTCGCCACCTTCTTCCGCGTGACGCTCCCGCTCGCCTGGCACGGCGTGCTCGCCGGCGCCGTGCTCGCCTTCGCGCACACCCTCGGCGAGTTCGGCGTCGTGCTGATGGTGGGCGGGAACGTGCCGGGCGAGACGCGCACGCTCTCCATCGCGCTCTTCGAGCAGGTCGAGGCGCTCGACTACGCCGCCGCGAACCGCACCGCGGCCTTCCTCCTCGCCGCCTCGTTCCTGGTCCTCGTCGCCGTCCACGCGCTCCAGCAGCGGAGGTTCCCGCGATGGGACGCACGCTGAGCCTCGACGTCGAGCGCCGCTTCGCGGCCGGCCCGGTCGTCCGCGCCCGGGTGGAGCTCCCGCTCCAAGGCGGGCTCGTCACCGTGCTCTTCGGCCCCTCCGGCTCGGGCAAGACGACCGTCCTCCGCCTCCTCGCCGGCCTCGATCGGCCGGACGCGGGCGAGATCCGCATGGCGGGCGAGACCTGGGCGGACGCGGCGACCGGCGCGTTCGTGCCGCCGCAGCGCCGCGGCGTCGGGCTCCTCTTCCAGGACCACGCGCTGTTCCCGCACCTCACCGTGGCGGGGAACGTCGCCTTCGGGCTCTCGGCGACGCCGCGCGCCGAGCGCGCCGCGCGGGTGCGGGAGGTCGCGCAGCGGATGGGGATCGCGGAGCTGCTCGACCGCCGGCCCGCCGCGCTCTCCGGCGGGCAGCGCCAGCGCGCCGCGCTCGCGCGCGCCCTCGCGCCGCGGCCGCGGCTCCTGCTCCTCGACGAGCCGCTCTCCGCCCTGGACGCGCCCACCCGCGAGCGGCTGCGCGGCGAGCTGCGCGCGCTCCTCGAGTCCTCCGGCGTACCCGCCATCGTGGTCACGCACGATCGCACCGAGGCGCTCGCGCTCGGCGACCGCATGGTGGTGCTGGCGCAGGGCGGCGTGCGCCAGGTCGGGCCGGTGCACGAGGTGTTCAGCGCGCCCGCCGACGTGGAGGTCGCGCGCATCGTCGGCACGGAGAACGTGCTCCCGGGGCGCATCGCCGCGCGTGAGGGCGGTCTCGCAACCGTGCTCGCCGGCGCGCTGGTGCTCGTCGGCGTCGATCCCGGCGGGTTCGAGGGCGAGGCCTACGCCTGCGTGCGCGCGGAGGACGTGGTGCTCGAGGACGCCGCCCCGCACGGCTCGTCCGCGCAGAACCGGCTGCCCGGGGTGGTCGTCGCGCGGCTCGAGGAGGGCCCCCTCGTGCGCGTCGCGGTGGACTGCGGAGCGCGCCTCGTCGCGCTCGTCACGCGCCGCTCCGCCGACGCGCTCGCCCTCGTCCCCGGCCGCGCGGTCGTCGCGCGTGTGAAGGCACCCTCGGTACGGATCGTGCCGCGCGCGCCGGCGGCGGGCGGGTAGCGGCGCCGGTTCCACGCCGCGGTGCGCGTTCGCGGTGCGCGTTCGCGCGCGCTCCTCGCACGCCGAACCCATCCCACTCGCACCGGCTCCCCCGAACGCGGCCGAGCAGGCGCGACCCCGACATGCCGGGGAGCGGGTGCACGACCACTCGGCCCCTTCCGCCGCGGCGCACCATGCGATAGAAACCGCGCTCAACCGTCGGCCGTGCCCCTTCCTGGTGCAGGAGCAGGCGGTCAGCCTACGAGGAACCACACATGAAGACCGGTTTGGGGGTTAGGCCCGTGCGGAAAGGCGAGAAGCTCGCCGTCCTTCTGCCCGGCATGGGTGCCGTGGCGACGACCGCTGTCGCCGGCGCGATCGCCGTGCGGCGGAAGCTCGCTTCCCCGATCGGCTCGCTGACGCAGCTCGGCCACCTGATCGACGAGCGGGGCGAGGTCGGTCCGCGCGTCTCCGACGTGCTCCCGCTCGCGAGCCTCGACGACCTCGTGTTCGGCGGCTGGGATCCGATCCCCGACGACGCGTACGCCGCGGCGAGCCGCGCGAAGGTGCTCGGCCACGAGCACCTCGACCCGATCCGCGCCGAGCTCGAGGCGGTGAAGCCCATGCCGGCGGTGTTCGACAAGGAGTGGGTCCGCCGGCTCGACGGGCCGAACGTGAAGAAGGGCTCGCTGCGCCAGAAGGCGGAGGAGCTCCAGGCCGACATCCGCGGCTTCATGCAGAAGAACGGCTGCGCGCGCGGCGTGATGGTGTGGACCGGCTCCACCGAGGTCTACGCGCAGGTCGGCGCCGCCCACCTGTCCTTGAAGGCGTTCGAGGCGGCGCTCGACAAGAGCGATCCGACCATCGCGCCGTCGATGATCTACGCGTACGCCGCGCTCAAGTGCGGCATCCCGTTCATGAACGGCGCGCCGAACCTCTCGCAGGACACCCCCGCGCTCCAGGAGCTCGCCGAGCGCGAGGGCGTCGTCACGGGCGGCAAGGACTTCAAGACCGGCCAGACCCTGATGAAGACGACGATCGCGCCGATGCTCCGGGCGCGGCTCCTCGGCCTCGACGGGTGGTTCTCCACGAACATCCTCGGCAACCGCGACGGCGAGGTGCTCGACGACGCCGCGAGCTTCAAGACGAAGGAGGTCTCGAAGCTCGGCGTGCTCGACCAGATCCTCGACCCGCGCCGCCACCCCGAGCTCTACGGGGACATGGATCACAAGGTCACGATCCACTACTACCCGCCGCGCGGCGACAACAAGGAAGGCTGGGACGCGATCGACATCGTGGGGTGGCTCGGCTATCCCATGCAGATCAAGGTGAACTTCCAGTGCCGCGACTCGATCCTCGCGGCGCCCATCGTCCTCGACCTCGCGCTCCTCGCCGACCTCGGCCAGCGCGCGGGCGAGAAGGGCGCGCAGGAGTGGCTCTCGTTCTTCTTCAAGAGCCCCGTCGTGGCCCCCGGTCACTCGCAGGTGCACGACCTCTTCCAGCAGCAGACGAACCTGCACGCCCAGCTCCGCCGCTACGCGCAGGCCGTCGCGGCGGCGTCGCAGAGCAAGGTCGGGTAGCCGCGCGCGGCCGCCCCTCCTGCTAGAGTGGGCCCCGCCCGCCTTCGCGGGCGGCGGGGCCACCTCGGCGCGGCGGCCGCTGCGCGCAAAAGCTCCGGGTGTCCCCGCGTGCGCATCTGCATCGTCACGCCGTACGACCTCTCGCACGAAGGCGGCGTGAACCGGCACGCGCAGGCGCTCGCCCGCGCCATCGGCGGCGAGGGGCACGAGGTGCGCGTCCTCGGTCCCGCGAGCGGGGCGGTGCCGGACGGCTGCGACGGCGTGCCGGGCGTGGTCCCGGTGCCGGCGAACGGCTCGGTGGCCCGGATCGGCCTGCTCCAGTCGGCGAGCGCGACCCGCACGTACCTGGAGGCCGGCCGCTTCGAGCTCCTCCACGTGCACGAGCCCATCGTCCCCGGGCCCGGACGGCACGCCCTCCGCCTGGCGCGCGTCCCCGTGGTGGCGACGTTCCACGCCAACGCCGAGCGTGAGCTGCCGCTGCAGCGTGCGCTCCGCGCCGTCGCCTCGGCGGGCCTCTCGCGCATCGACGCGGGGATCGCCGTGTCCCGGGCGGCCAAGGCGTTCTCGCGCACCATCTACCGCGGCCGCACCGCGGTGATCCCGAACGGCGTGGACCTCTCGCGCTTCGCCGCCGCCTCGGCGGCCCGGCCCCCGCGTCCGGCGGACGGGCCCGCGGGCGGGGCGGTCCGCGTGCTGTTCGTGGGGCGCTTCGCCGAGCCGCGGAAGGGCTTCTCCGTCCTCCTCGACGCGGTGGCGCTGCTCCGCGCGCAGGGGCGCGGCGTCGAGGTGGACGTCGTCGGCGCCGGCGCGACGGAGCGGTTCCGCGCGCGCGCCGCGCACCTCGGCGTGAGGTTCCGCGGGCGCCTCGAGGACGCCGCGCTCGCCGAGGCGTACGCGCGGGCGGACGTGTTCTGCGCGCCGTCGCTCGGGGGCGAGAGCTTCGGGATGGTGCTCGTCGAGGCGATGGCCGCGGGCTGCCCGGTGGTCGCGAGCGACC